>CALGFI010000104.1 GCA_937881155.1 uncultured bacterium
CGCTCGAGACCAGCGCCAGCGCGAGACCGCCTGCAACGAGAGCCCAGCGAAGGCGCCGGGCTCGACGTGGGCTGGTCACCGCGCGGATCCTTCTCTCTGCAGCAGGAGCTCGTCCTTTGCTCGGTGGTCGACAGACTCGACCTCTGCGCTGAAGCTCGAGCCCCCACGCCGTCGTTCGCGGCTTCCAATGGCGCGCGTGCAACAGCGCTCTTCGTGTCACAACTGGTGGACCTGACCGGACGGTATTCGAACTGATTGCGAGCCCTCCTTACGTGGCTGAGGGCGAACCTCCAACAAGCGGACGGGTGATCTCGCCGGCGAGTGCCACGATCGTCTCATCGTCCGTCACGAGAGCCAAGCCCCGCTCCTCAGCCAACGCCACGTACACCGCGTCGTACGCCGTGAGCCCGCGCGCAACCCAGGAAGCCACCGACTGCAACCCCGGCTCGCCGACCTCGAACAGCAGATCATCGAGACCTTCCGCGAGGTCGAGGAGGGCTCCCTCACTCCATCTCCAACGCCGGCCCGCCACGTTCAGGAGTTCCAGGAACAGGAGAGCCGGCACTGCCACCGTGAGGCGGCCGGCCTCGTACTCGTTCCTAAGCTCGCGAGCCTCGACGGATCCGCGGTGCTCCGGGGCGAACCACTTGAGCACGACCGAGGCGTCGAGGACGGCCTCGCTCAACGAGAGTCCCGCTCCGCCCGCACCGATGCCGTTGCTTCTTCTTCGACAGGCTGGGCGTCGAACAGCTTCTCGAGCCGGGCAATGGCGCGGCGGGCTTGCCTGCCAGCTCCCGGTCCGAGATCCGCGCCCAGGTCGCGCGCCGCCAAGCGAGCCAGGTAGGCACTGCGGCTCAGCCCAGCTGACCTTGCAGCACGATCGATCCTGGCGAGCAGCTTGTCATCGACCGAGACGAGAATCTTGCTCATGGCTGCAGGATATCCGGATATCCCCCAGGAATCAAGCTTGGAGTCTGCCCGTCAACCAAGCGAGTGTAGGGACGGAGTTCGAATCCCTTTACCTGCGGCGAGCCGAAGCGCTAGTCACAGCATGTGCGGACCCTGGTGGAGGTGGGGGGAATCGAACCCCCGTCCCCGGGCGACCGATCAGGGCTTCTCCGGGCGCAGCCGGTGGAGGAATCTCGCCTCGAGGCTCCCACCGGCGGAGCGCCTCTCGGCCAGCCCAGGTGAGTTGTCCGACGGCGGCCCCCGGGCGGAGCCGCTGCCGTGAGCCTGCTCACGACGCCCGGTCCCGAGTCGCAGGCGACCCCGGGCGGACGGCTACCTAACTACTTAGGCAGCGAGCGCGTAATCAGTATCGGCGCTTGTGTTTGTCCCGGCTTTTTACGAGGCATCCGGGGACCTCGGCCCGCTTCCCCTGAACGGATATCGCTCAGGTCGAAGCCAGTACACCCCCATATGCGGTTGTCCGGTCAGTATACGGCGACCGTTCACGCCTATCCGGGCGCGCTGAGCGCGGCGCATTCGGGGTCGGCACTGAGGGCTGCCGTCAGCTCGGGTGCGTCGATCGACGCCAGTGACGAACCGATCTCGCCGAGCGAGGCCTGGATCGTCTCGCCGATCTGGTTCCGCTGGTCGACGAACGTCTGCGGATCGTCGACGGAGATCGCCTCCACCTGCCCCTTCGCGTCGACGAGGATCGCCCGCGCCTCCGCGAAGGTGTCCCCTATCGCCGCGACAACCTCCTCGCCGTCGTCGACGTCGGGGACGCCGGCACGTTCGATGCCGGCGATCAGCCGATCCGTAGCCACGAGCACGTCGTCGAGGAACGCGAGGAGGGCATCCCGCTGCTCGTCGAGCTCCGCCGCGGGGTCCAGCTCTCCGGCGAAGTCGGTCGACTGCATCGCCACTTCGTCGATGTAGCTCTGCATGTTCGCGCACAGGCGCTGGGCGTACGTCTGCGCTGAAACGATCCCCTCGCCATCGCCGTCGCCGTTCCCACACGCGACGAGTGCCAGCGTCACGACCGAGGCGCCGACGATGCGAGCGGCCTTCCTCACGACCAAGCTCCTTTCAGCGCGGGCGCGGGCGCGAAGGATACCGGCTACCTCCTTCGTCCGGCCTCGCGGAGCATCTCCCGGCGGTGCTCTCGTTCCGCGATCGCCTGACGCTTCTCGAACTGACGTTTCCCTCGCGCGAGGCCGAGCTCCAGCTTGGCCAGACCATGTGCGAAGTACACGCGCAGCGGCACGAGCGCCAATCCCCGTTCGGCGGTCTTGCCGACGAGGCGCTGGATCTCGTCGCGGTGCAGCAGCAGCTTGCGCGGGCGGATGGGGTCGTGCGTGCGTTTGTCCATCGCCTGCTCGTACGGCGGGACGTGCATCCCCTCGATCCACACCTCGCCGTCGCGAACGCGCCCGTAGGCCTCGGCGAGCGAGCCCCGGCCCGCGCGGAGCGATTTCACCTCCGAGCCGGTCAGCACGATGCCCGTCTCGAACCGTTCGAGGATCTCGTAGTCGTGCCTCGCCTTGCGGTTGGAGACGACGGTCCGGTGTTCGCCCTCGGCCTTGCGGCCCACTACACGTCGAGGAAGCGACGCATCCCGACGAGCCCCGCGACGATCGCGACGAGGACGCCCGCGAACAGGAGCCACGGAACGATGGCGAGGACGTCGCGGTTCACGATCCACGGCACGAACTGCACGCTGTCGTTCAGTGGGTTGATGAACGCGACCTTCAGGGCGAACAGCACGAGGATGGCGGCGACGGCTCCGATGAGACTCTCGAACAGCCCCTCGATGAGGAAGGGGATGCGGATGCGCCAGTTGGTCGCGCCCACGAGCTTCATGATGCCGATCTCCTTGCGGCGAGCGAACAGACCCATCCGCACCGTGTTCGCGATCAACACCGCGGCCGATACGAGCATCACGATGGCGACGAGGAGCACGCCGACGCGGAACACGCGCGTCACGGCGAACAGTCGGTCGAGGAACTCGCGCTGATCGACGAGCGTCTCCACGCCCGGCGCGGCGCAGACGTACCCGCCCCTGCCCGGTTCACACCCGAGGACCGCCGCAACCTCTTGGAATCGCTCCGGCTCCGACAGCTTCACCCGGAGCGATGCCGGCAGCGCCTCGGGATCGACGTTGTCGACGAGCTCGCGTGAGTTGGCAAAGAGATCTTGGAACCGCTCGTACGCCTCTTGTTTGTTCTCGTAGTCGACGGTCGCGACGATCGGGAGCGCCATGAGCGTCTCCCTGAGCGACGCGACGTTCTGGTCGTTCACGGGATCCGACAGGTAGATCGCGACCTCGACGTTCCCGGTCGTCCGGTCGATCATGATGTTGACCTGCCGGCTGATCAGCAGGGCGAGGCCGAACAGCAACAGCGCGATGAACGTCGTGCTGATCGCCGCGAACGCCACGAGCCCGTTTCGCCGAAGTCCCGACGTGGTCTCGCGGAAGAAGTAGTCGAGCTTGGCCATCAGCTGTATACCCCTCGGGCCTGATCCCGCACGACCTTGCCCTTTTCCAGCTCGATGACTCGCCGGCGCATGGCGTCGACGATCGCCTGGTCGTGCGTGGCCATGACGATGGTGGTCCCGATCCGGTTGACCTTGTCGAGGAGCCGCATGATGTCGACGGACGTGCTGGGGTCGAGGTTGCCGGTCGGCTCGTCGGCGAGCAGGACGAGCGGCCGGTTCACGCACGCGCGCGCGAGCGACACGCGCTGCTGCTCGCCACCCGAGAGCTCGTCCGGATAGTTGTTCAGCTTGTCGCCGAGACCGACGAGATCGAGGATCTCGGGAACGCGCTGGTCGATGACGTTCTTCGTCTTGCCGATCACCTCGAGCGCGAACGCGACGTTCTCGAACACCGTCTTGTCCTGCAGCAGCTTGAAGTCCTGGAAGACTGTGCCGATGTTCCGGCGCAGGTGCGGCACCTTCCATGCGGTGAGCTTGGCCACGTTCTTGCCCGCCACGTAGATGTCGCCCTTTGTCGCCTCGTCCTCCTTGAGAAGGAGGCGGATCATCGTCGACTTTCCCGAACCCGAAGCGCCGACGATGAAGACGAACTCGCCCTTCTCGACCTCCATCGAGACGTCGTCGAGCGCCGTCGTGCCGTTCCGGTACACCTTCGTGACGCGCTGAAGACTGATCATTGCCCTTGGTTTCGGGGAGAAATCCCGGGGTCTTGAACCGGGCGGAGTGTAACAGAGGCATTCCCCATCAGGAACTAACCCGGTGCGGATAGCCTGGGCAAATGGACACGGCGACGAGGGAGACGGGCCCCGACGTCGCACCCTCAGGTGCCGGTCGTCCCTCGCGTGCGACGCGGATCGCAGTCGCGGTGGCGGGACCTGTTGTGATCCTCGCGTCCGTTCTCGTCGCGATGCGCGGTTTCGCGTTCCTCCCCCGCCTGACCAATCAGCATCCCGACGTCCTTTCCCAGTGGCTCCCGTGGTCGTGCTTCCTGGGCGACGCGCTGTCCGACGGACGCGTGCCGCTGTGGAACCCGTTCGAGATGGCGGGGAGGCCGTTCGCCGCCGACGCGCAGTCGGGGTGGCTCTCCATGACAACGATGTTTGCGTCGTGGCTGTTCGGCTGCGGCGACGGGCTGCGCGCGATGATCGTGGCGTATCCGATCATCGCCGGCGTTGGCCTGTGGTGGTTCCTGCGGCGGGAAGGCCTCGGGCGCATCGCGGCAACGGCGGGTGGCCTGTCGATCGCGATGACGATCGCCGCGTCGAGCGTCGCGGTGGCCCTGCCGTTCGCCGGGTTCCTCGCGTGGACGCCGTTCGTCCTCGTCGGAGCTTCCGGGTTCTTCTCGGCTTCAGGGTGGCGGAGAGCGCCGTGGCTCGCCCTCGGCGCGTTCGCATGGGGGCAGGTGGCGACGGCGCACATGTCACACGGCCTGGCCATCTGCACCGGCTTCGCGGTCGCGTACGTCGTCGCGCGTGCCGCGCGCGACGTACGCGCCGGCGCCCTCTCCGGACGTTCGGCGGTCGCGTTCGCGATGGGCTTCGTGGCGTTCCTGCCGCTCGCGAACCTGGCGATCCTGGTCCCTCGCTTGGAGCTGATCGCGCGCTCGAGCCTCAGCGCCGGGTACGGCGTATTCGCGGGCACGGTGGTCGACGCACAGGGCCTGCTCGACCGGCCGATCCCCGACCACGGCATCTGGAGCGGATGGCCGTTGGCGCTCGCGTCGACGCCCGGCGCGTACGTCGGCGCAGTGATCGTGCTCGCCATCCCGTTCGCGTTCCGGGACCGTCCTCGCCGCTTCCTGGTGTGGGCGATCGGAGTGGCGGGCCTGATCGGGTACCTGTTGACGCTCACGTTGTTCGTCGGCGCGGGGTGGTTCCGCGCACTCGTCCTTCGCTTGCCGTTCGGCGACGTGTACCTCCACAACCCGGGACGACTGCGGTACGCGGCGTTTCTCGCCGTGCCCGTCCTGGGAGCCGTCGGCGTTCAGGCGCTCCTCGACCGGCGCCCCGAATCCGTCTCGGCGCTTCGGGTCGTCGCGATCGCCGGTGGTGCGTTCCTGCTCGTCGCGCTCCTCGCCGGGGCCGACCCGGCGCGCCTCGTCGTGTTCACCGTCGCCACGGCCGCGTTGATCGCGGTCGTATGGGCGCTCGTCAACAAACGGCGATGGGCTCCCGCGGCGCTCGCAGGGGTGCTCGTCGCGGAGCTCACGGCGGGTGCACTGTGGTCGGCCGCGTACCGCGGCGGGACGATCTACTTCGGGCTGGAGGGCGACACTCGCGCGGTGCTGGTCAACGGCCCGCTTCGGTGGCCCGACGTCGATCTCGACGCGTATCTCCAGGAGGGTCCGATCGCGCGGACCATCGCGGAACGGGCCGACGGGCGCTACCTCGCGTGGGTACCGCCGGCGGCGTACTTCAACAAGGGCTACCTGTTCACCCAGGACGAGTCGGACTGGCCGGCGCTGTTGCTGGGGAGGGGCCCCCTGTTCGAGCTCGAAGACGTGCTCGGCTACTCGCCAATCCAGGTCGCCCGGTACTGGTCGTACATCAGAGCAACGAATCGGCTTCCGGTCTTCTACAACGCCGCCGTGATCCAGGTGCCGTCGCCGGAGAACGTTCGGCTCCTCGGCATCAGGTATCTGATCGCGCACGAGGCCCAGCAACTCCCCGACTCGATCACCGGTGACCGCGTGGCGGCGGAAGGCGGATACGTCCTGTACGAGCTCGACGGGGCGCAGCCACGCGTGTCCGTCGTTGCCGACTGGCGCGTGGTCGACGACCTCGGCGAGGCCCTCCAGGCCGTCACGGCGCGTGGGTTCGATCCGGCGGTCACCGCCGTGGTCGAGACGGAACCCGGCATCGCGCCATCCGCAGATGGATCCGGTGGCTCGGCGACGTACGAGGAGATCCGGCCGGAGGACATGCGGATCGACGTCAGCGCCGAAACGCCCTCGATCGTCGTCGTGCGGAACGCGTGGGAAGGCGGCTGGAAGGCGACGGTGGACGGGTCGCCCGCGCCCGTCCTCGTCGCCGATGCGTTCCTTCAGGCCGTCGCGGTCCCCTCCGGCGAGCACGAGATCCGCCTCACGTACGACGAGCCGGTCATCGGTCGCAGCATCGCCGCGTCGGCGGTCGTGTGGGGAGCGTTGGCGATCGCAGTCGCCGCTGTCGCGGTTCGGGAGCGCCG
>CALGFI010000105.1 GCA_937881155.1 uncultured bacterium
ACGTGGGAGGTCCTGGCGATCGTCAGGCATTCGTAGCGCCGGGCGGGGTGCTCCCTGGCCTGCTCGCGACAACCGGTTCCCGTCTGGCGACGGCGTGTAGGACCCGACACGTGATGCGTCCGAGGAAGATGCAGGTGAGCGGCGCCCCGATCTGACCGTCACGCTCGAGGAGGTAGCACTTCTGTGGTGTCGGAGGGGGGATTTGAACCCCC
Organism: uncultured bacterium; assembly: GCA_937881155.1. Lineage (GTDB taxonomy): Bacteria > Actinomycetota > UBA4738 > UBA4738 > HRBIN12 > CALGFI01. The sequence goes on from CALGFI010000105.1 coordinate 213, forward strand.
ACGGGCTATGCGCCCACTAGGCCCTCAACCTAGCGCGTCTACCTAGTTCCGCCACTCCGACGAATGAACGTCGATACTACCAACGGCGCGTTGGCCCTCGGACCTTACTTCCACTGCCAGGACAGCCAGAACGTGCTCAGGCCGAAGATCAGACCGGTGGCGACGGTGATCCGGTCCAGCCGGCGCTCGAGCGACGTGCCGCCCGACAGGCTCGACGACCCGCCGAACATGTCCGACAGCCCGCTCCCCTTCCCCGAGTGCAGCAGGATGAACACGATGAGGAACAGGCTCGACAGGATGTTCAGCACGAGGGCGACGACGTCCAGCACGGCCAACAAGTCTACCGGCAGTCGCGGCCGGCGCCGTCACGACGCTTCGATCACTGCCCGGTCCGCGAGCGGGAAGTGACACGCCGCCACCTGCCCGGGGTGGTGCGGCGCGAGGGCCGGCTCTTCCTCACGGCACTGGGGATGCGGCTGGTCCGAGTACCCGGCCTCCGCAGCCACCTCGCGGCTCCGCGGGCACCTCGGGTGGAATCGGCAGCCCGACGGCGGGTCGATCGGGCTCGGCACATCGCCTTCGAGCACGATCCGCTTCTTGTGCGCCGACAGATCCGGGTCCGGGATGGGGACGGCCGAGAGAAGCGCACCCGTATAGGGGTGCTTCGGGTCCCGGTACAGCGTCGAACCGCCGGCGATCTCCACGACCTTGCCGAGGTACATCACCGCGACGCGGTCCGAGACGTGCTTCACGACCGACAGGTCGTGCGCGATGAAGATGTACGTCAGACCGAAGTCCGACTGCAGGCGTTCGAGCAGGTTGATGATCTGGGCCTGGATCGAGACGTCGAGCGCCGAGACCGGCTCGTCGCACACGATCAGCCTCGGTCGGAGAGCGAGTGCCCGCGCGACGCCGATCCGTTGTCGCTGTCCGCCGGAGAACTCGTGCGGATACCGGTTGTAGTGCTCAGGGTTCAGCCCGACGAGCTCCATCAGCTCTTGAACGTTGGCCTTGATCTTGCCTTTCGGCACCGAGCCGTGGATGCGGAACGGATCCGCGATGATCGAGCCGACCGTCTTTCGCGGGTTCAGCGATGCGTACGGGTCCTGGAACACCATCTGGATCTGCCGGCGAAGCGGCCGCATCTTTCGGCGACTGAAGTTCGTGTAGTCATCGCCGTCGAAGAACAACCGCCCCTCGGTCACGTCGTAGACCTTGAGGATGAGCCTGGCGAGCGTCGACTTGCCGCAGCCGGTCTCTCCGACCAGGCCGAGCGTCTCGCCCGGATAGACGTCGAGGTCGATGCCGTCGACCGCGTGCACCTGTCCGATCTTCTTCTGGAAGATCACGCCTCTCGTGATCGGGAAGTGCTTCTTCACGCCCTCGATCCGAAGGAGCGGTGTGCGCGGAGGCCTGCCGTCCGCCGTCGCGGGGGTCCGGTCGAGGAGCGTCATGCGCGCTCGAGGACCTGCTCGCGGAAGATCCGCTCCTTCTCCGCGAGTGAGAGGTGGCACGCCGACGAGTGGTGTCCGTCCGATGGCAGGAGCGGCGGCACGACCTCGCGGCACACGTCCATCACGTGAGGGCACCGGGGGTGGAACGGGCATCCCGACGGGACGAAGATCAGCGACGGCGGGAGCCCCTTGATCGGCTGGAGCGGCTCGTCCTCGTCGCTGTCGAGCCGCGGGATCGACTGCAACAGGCCCCACGTGTACGGGTGGTGCGCGTCGTAGTAGATGTCGCGGGTGCGGCCGCTCTCCACGATCGTGCCGGCGTACATGACCTGGATGTGGTCGCAGTGTTCGGCGACGACGCCGAGGTCGTGTGTGATCAGCACGACTGCCATACGGAACTCCTGCTTCAGGCGGTCGATGAGCTCGAGGATCTGCGCCTGCACCGTGACGTCGAGGGCCGTGGTCGGCTCGTCGGCGATCAGCAGGTCCGGGTTCAGCGCAAGCGCCATGGCGATCATCACGCGCTGGCGCATTCCCCCGGAGTACTCGTGCGGGTACTGGCGAGCGCGTTCGGCCGGCCTGGGGATCCCGACGAGGTCGAGCATGTCGACGGCGCGATCCCAAGCTTCCTTCTTCCCGGCCCGCTCGTGCGCCCGGATGGCCTCCACGATCTGCTCCCCGACGGTGTAGAAGGGATGAAGCGACGTCATCGCGTCCTGGAACACCATCCCCATCCGCTTGCCGCGGAAGTGACGGAGCTCCTCGGCGGGCAGGCGGAGCAGGTCCTGCCCCCGGAACAGGATCTCCCCCTCGATCCGCGCCTGCTTCGATGTGACGAGCCCCATCACGGTGAGGAACGTGACGCTCTTACCCGAACCGGACTCGCCCACCACGCCGAGCGTCTCTCCGGCGTCGATCACGAAGCTCACGTCGTTGACCGCCTTGACGACCCCGTCCGGCGTCGGGAAGTGCACCTTGAGGTTCCGAACCTCGAGGAGCCGCTCGACCGACGAGGGGCGCGGGCCGCCGTCGGTCATGCGTACTTGATCCGGGGATCCAGGAACGCGTAGAGGACGTCGACGATGAGGCTCATGATCGCCACGCCGAGCCCCGCGAGCACGACGACGGCGAGGATCACCGACAGGTCGCCGTTCCCGGTCGCTCGAACGACGTACGTCCCCAGACCGGGGAGGTTGAAGACCGTCTCGGTGATGATCGCGCCCCCGAGGAGTTGTCCGAAGTCGACGCCGAACAGGGACACGACCGGCGTGAGGCTCGAGCGGAGCGCGTGCTTGAACACGACCTTGCGTTCGGAAAGGCCCTTCGCGCGCGCCGTTCGGATGTAGTCCTCGCTGAGCGTCTCGAGGAGGTTGCTCCGCACCATGCGCGCGTAGAACGCCGCGAACAGCAGCGCCAGCACGGACCAGGGAAGGATCATGTGGAGGAACCACTGGGACGGGTCCTCCGTGATGGGAACGAACCCGGTGCCCGGCAGGATCTCGAGCTGCTGCCAAAACACCCACAGCCCCATCAGGCCGAGCCAGAACACCGGCGCCGAGACGCCGAGCAGCGCGAACCCCATCGCCAACCTGTCGGCCACCTTGCCCCGGTTCAGTGCCGAGATGATCCCGATGACCACGCCGACGACGAGCCACAGCACGGCGGCCCCCGCGGCGAGCTGGAACGTGACCAGCACCCGTTCGAACAGCACCGGCTTGATCGGCGACCGAGTGAGGAACGAGAACCCGAACCCCGGCCAGCCGTACTCGTCGCCGAGGAACAGCCGGCGCAGGAACAGCAGATACTGCATGTAGGCGGGCTCGTCGAGCCCCAGTGACTCGCGAACCTGGGCGATGAGACGCGGCGTCGGCGCGCGGCCCGCGAACAGGATCGCCGGATCGGTCGGCGGCATGACGAAGAAGATGACGAACGTGAACAGCGTGATCAGGACGAGCAGCAACAGGACCCAGAGCAGCCGGCGGACCAAGTACCTACCCATGCCGGTCCCTCGTCATCACGCAGCGTGGAGCGATGAACGTCGTCGTGGCGTCGATCTTATGAGGTGACGCGGGAGAGCCGCCGCCCCGGACGGGACGGCGGCTTCCTGCGATCGCTTCTCCCGCCTAGACCTGGGCAGACTCGTCGACGGCCACCTTGGAGAAGGCCGTCGTGCCCGCGAACTGATCGAACTCCCAGGCTGTGACCGCCGGACCGGTCGTGGTGAGAACCTCGGGCCACAGGTACGGGACCCAAGGCACGACGTCCTCCATCAGCTTCTGGTCCAGGGCGACCCAGCACTCGTTCGTCGCATCGATGTCACCCTCGAGGGCGACCTGCTTGCAGTTGTCGATGTCCGCGTCGACGCTGGGAACCTCGACGAAGTCGATGCCGCACTCCTCGGCTTTCTCTTCGGTCAGGCCGACGAGCGAGTAGTTGAAGCCGCCCTCGCACGCGATCCCGCGGCCGTCGAACAGGAAGCCGACGAACGAAGATGAGTCCGGGAAGTCCTTGCCCCATCCCGGGTTCATCCCGATCGGGGTCTCGTTCGAGACGGTCTGGATGATCGTGTAGTGGTCCTCGGCCTCGCGGACGTCCACCTCGATGCCGATCTGGGCCAGGGACTCGACCACTACCGGCTCCGACTCGGTCCACGGGGAGGTGTTCCGGTTGACCATCAGCACCCCCGAGCACTCCGGGGCATCGCACAGGCCGTCACCGTCCGTGTCGTAGGCGGACTCGCGCATCATCTCCATAGCGGCGTCCAGGTCACCCGCGTGATTCGGGGTCTCGTACGGGTCGTACTCCTCGCCGGTGGGACTTCCGCCGGTCAGGTTCGGCGGCTGGATGTGTGTGGCGATGTTGCCGCTCACGGGTCCGCCCCACGCCTGGAGGATCGCCGCCTTGTCCATCACCAGGTTCACCGCTTTTCGGACGTTTATGTCGTCGAACGGCGGCGTAGTGAGGTTCATCGTGATGTACCAGGTCCGGTCGTCGTTCCCCGCCCTGAGCATGGGCTCGAGCTCAGGGTCCGTGGAGTACCGCTGGAGCACGTCCGCAGGAGGGTTCCCCGATCCTACGTGCCCGTCCAGCTCGCCGCGCTCGATCTTGTCGAAGATGTCGGCCAGGTTGGTGTTCAGGTCGATCCGGATCTCGTCCACGTAGTTGGCGCGGACCGCCGGGTCGTCCGTCGCCGGGTCGTAGTCGGGGTTGCGCACGAAGTACGAGTGGTCCTCCGGGTCGAACCCGGAGATCGGGCCCGAGCCGGTCAGCGCGTCGCAGCTCGACGCGTCCAGTTGGTCGGTCCCCTCGTACATGTATGGACCCGACGAGATCACGAAACGGCCGTACTCACCGGCCTCCGAGAAGCAGCCGGCGACCTCCTCCGGGATCGGCCCGGTGGCCGGCATCGACATCAGGAACTCGAACTCCGGCGCGATCCTCGTCAGGTGGAAGACGATCGTCTTGTCGTCCGGGGTCTCGATCCCGGGGATCCCGCCGGGCCCAGGGTCCTTCCCGGCCTCGAACCCGTCGATGAGGCCGTAGTAGTAGAACCCGTACTGCGCCACGAGCGACTCGGTCGCGATCCGGCGGAACGCGAACTCCACGTCGGCCGAGGTGATCTCACGGCTGAGAGGCGGCCCAAACATGATGCCGTCCTTCAGGTGGAAGGTGTACGTCAGGCCGTCGGCACTGACCTCCGGAAAGTCCTCTGCCAGGTCGGGCGTGAGGGAGTTCCCGTTCTCGCCGCTCGTGTGGAAGTAGGTCAGCAGCGTCCGGTCCAGCATGTTGGTCAGGATGCCGAACGACAGGCCGAGATACTCGCCCGTCGGGTCCCCGCCGCTGGTGTAGGCAATGCCGTCGGTCTCGATGCGATAGACGCCGCCCGTCTGGATCTCGCCGGTCGCACCGTCTGGGCCCGTCTGGCCGGCACCTCCCTCGTCGTCGTCGCCACCACATGCGACAGCGACCATCGCGACGACCACGAACAACGCGATCGCCGGAAGCATTCGTCCTCTTCTCACCGCTCCCCCTCCCCCAGCTCTGTCGAGCCGTCTATGTCGTGTTCTTCAACGGCGGCCGCGTCCGCAACCGGACCGCGGACGTCCGCCTTCTTCAGCTTCGCCGAAAGACGCGGGTCGAGCGCGTCCCGCAGACCGTCGCCCACCAGGTTGAACGCAAGGGTCGTCAGGACCAGGAACAGTCCGGGGAAGAACATGGCCCACCAGGCGATCTCGAAGATCGGCGCGGCCTGCGCGATCTGCCGTCCCCATTCGGGAGTTCGCTCGGGGACTCCCAGACCCAGGAACGACAGCGACGACGCGAAGATGATGTTCGTCGGGATGACCAGGGTCGAAAAGACGATGATCGGCGCGACGAGGTTCGGCAGCACCTCGCGGAACATGGTCGACGCGTTCCCGGCGCCAAGCACCCGGCTCGCCTGGATATAGTCGCGCTCGCGGATCGAGAGCGTCTGTCCGCGCACGAGCCGTGCGATGTTCGGCCAGCTGAAGAGCGCTATGACGAAGATGACGACCGGGACGCCCGGTTTGATCAGGCCGCCGAGGCATCCTTCTTTCGCGCGAGAGCACGTCGACACGATGCCGATGGCGAACAGGAGCAGCGGCATCGAGAGCATGACGTCCGTACCGCGCGCGATGGCTGTGTCGACCCAGCCGCGAAAGTAGCCCGCCGTCATACCGAGGACTACGCCGATCGTGACGGCGATAGCCGTGGCGAACAACGCGATGATGAGCGACGTCCTGATCCCGTAGATCACCCGAATGAACAAGTCCCTCCCCACGCGGTCCCCGCCGAACCAGAATTCCGCGTTCGGCCCCTTGGGAAGCCCGAACTCGTTCAACATCTCTTCGCGATACAGGTCGTACGGACCGTGATGGACGACGTATCGGGAGATCAGCGGCGCCGTGAGAGCCAACAGCACCAAGAGCCCGAGGATACCGAGACCGATGAACGCCGCGCGATCGCTTCGGAACCGCATCCAGAAGAGCTGACCCGGAGACTTCCCGACGACGACCGGACCGGCCAGCGCCGGGGCCTCCTGGACGGGCCCGGCGCCGACCTCTGCCTGCAGTTGCGACATTCGCCGATCGCATCTCCGGCGTTGTAGGGAACTCGGGCATCCTAGCGACGGCGCCG
>CALGFI010000106.1 GCA_937881155.1 uncultured bacterium
GCGCCTTGACACTTCCGGAACGAATCGGGCATTGTCCCACCGAAACGGAAGCACCCGGGGGCGCGCGAGGGGGTGTGGACCGCTGTACGCCGAGGAACGCCGCCAAGAGATCGCCGTGATCGTTCGTCAGGACGGCCGCGGCGACGTCGCCGAGCTCGCCGCACGTTTCGAGGTGACCCCCGAGACGATCCGTCGTGACCTCACCGACCTGGAGCAGCGGAACGTCCTTCGCCGCGTCCACGGCGGCGCCATCCCCATCGAGCGCTTCCGCGCCGAGCCCGCGGTGGCGGAGAAGACCGGACGCATGGCGGCGGAGAAGTCCAGGATCGCGGAGGCGGCGCTCGCGTTCGTTCCGGAGCAAGGCACCGTCGCCCTCGATGCGGGCACGACGACGCTCGCGCTCGCGCGCGTGTTCCCCGATCGCTCGCTGATGGTGTTCAGCAATTCCCTTCCGGTGGGGATCGAGATCGCCGCACGCCGCAACGTGCAGCTGTACGTCGTCGGTGGTCGCGTCCGGGGCCGAACGCTCGCGCACGTGGACGCGTGGGCGCTCCGCGAGCTGTCGGATCTACGCGTCGACGTGGCGTTCGTCGGGACGAACGGCCTCAGCGTCGAGCGTGGGCTGTCGACACCGGACCCGAGCGAGGCCGCGGTCAAACGCGCGATGTGCAGCGCGGCCCAACAGGTCGTCGTCCTGGCGGACCGCACGAAGATCGGAGAGGAGGACGCCGTTCGCTTCGCCACGATCGACGACGTCGACGTTCTCGTCACCGACCGTGGACTCATCGAGTCCGATCGACGAGCGATCGAGGCCGCGGGAGTCGAGGTCGTGCTTGCGTGATCGTCACCCTGACGCCGAACCCGTCGGTCGACCGAACGCTCGAGGTCCCCGCCTTCGAGCGCGGCGCTGTCGTGAGAGCGACGTCCGCTCGTGCGCATCCTGGCGGAAAAGGCGTGAACGTCGCACGCGCGCTCGCGGCGAACGGGGTCCCGGCGCGAGCCGTGCTGCCATCGGGCGGTCGCGAAGGAAGCGCGCTCCTCGCGCTCCTCGCCGATCTCGACGTCGAGGTCGTACCTGTTCCGATCGACGGTTCGGTCCGGGAGAACGTGACGATCGTCGAGCCCGACGGAACGGAGACCAAGCTCAACGCGCCGGGACCGACCCTGAGTTCCGACGAGATCGCGGCGCTCGTCGAGGCCACCGTGGCGGCATCGCGTGGCGCGGACTGGGTCGCGTTGTGCGGCTCGCTTCCACCCGGTGGCGACGAGCGGCTGTACCCGAACCTGGTGGCTGCGCTGCACGAGACGGGCGTCCGGGTCGCGGTGGACTCGTCTGGATCCGCTCTGGCGGCCTCGCTTCCGGCCGCGCCGGATCTGGTGAAGCCGAACGCCGAGGAGTTGGCCGAGGCGGTGGGACGGCCGCTCCTCACGATCGGCGACGTTGTGGAGGCGGCATACGAGCTCCTCGAACGGGGAGCGCAGATCACGCTGGTCACGCTGGGGGCCGGCGGCGCCGTTCTGACCCTCGACGGCGACGTGTTCCACGCCGTAGCGCCGCGCGCGGTGCCACGTTCGACCGTCGGAGCAGGGGACGCAACGCTCGCCGGCTTCCTCGCCGATGGAACCGTCGGGCCGCAGGCGCTCCGGCGAGGCGTGGCTTGGGGAACAGCGGCCGTGAAGCTTCCCGGGACACAGATGCCGGGACCTGAGGACGTGGACCTGGACGAGGTACGACTGATCGATCCGGACACTCGCCTGTCGATCGAACGCCGGGAGGTGACCGCGCGTGCCTGAGACCGCGGTGACCCTGCGGAACGCGACCGGCCTGCATGCGAGGCCGGCGAAGATCTTCGCCAAGGCCGCCGCCGCGTGGCCGGCCGACGTCGTCGTCGTCAAGGACGGACGCGAGGTCAACGCGAAGTCGGTGCTGTCGGTGCTCACGCTGGACTGCCATCGAGGCGACGAGATCCTGATCCGGACGTCGGGCGAGGACGCCGACGCGGCGCTGTCGGATCTCGTTGCCCTCGTCGAAGCGGGCTTGGGCGAATCGAACGCGGATTCGGACGCATGACGGTCGAGCTCGCCGGTCGACCCGCCGCGCCCGGCGCCGCGATCGCGCCGGCGTTCGTGCTCGCACCGGTCGCACCGATCGTCGATGGCATCACGAACGAACGCGCTCACCCGGCGGCCGATGAGGTCGACCGTCTGCGCGCCGCGCTCGACCGCGCCGAGACCGAACTGCGCGAACTCGCGCGAACCGTCGAGACGACCGCGGGAGCGGAGGAGGCGGAGATCTTCGAAGCGCACGCCGAGTTCGCGGCCGATCCCGAGCTCGTGCGCCTCGCGTCGGACGCGATCGAAGCGGGCGCTTCGGCAGAGCGGGGCGTCGTCGACGCGTTCGAGGCGTTCCGCGCGCTGCTCGTCGCGTCGGAGAGCGAGTACCTCTCCGCGAGGGCGACCGACCTGGACGACGTCCGCGACCGCGTGCTGCGGATCCTCCTCGGTCGCGTCACGCAGGGTGATGCTCCCGACACGAGGTCGGTGATCGTCGCGCACGAGCTGACGCCGTCGCAGACGGCGAGCATCCCCGTCGACGTGATCGCGGGCATCGCCACCGAAACGGGCTCGCCGACCAGCCACGC
>CALGFI010000107.1 GCA_937881155.1 uncultured bacterium
TCGGACAGGTGGTTCCACTGGCACTCGGTGCAGACCTCGACGACGTAGCACCAGGAACCCGGACGGTCGGCGGCCATGGACAGGCCGACGTCGAGCGGCCATACGCGTCCGTTCTCCCGCTTGAGGCCGTCGCCGAACACGAACGCGAGGAGCCGCAGCTTGGCCTGTGCGCACACCGGGCAATCGCGTCGGGAGTTCTCTCCGACGTTGCGCGCTGCGCGCATGAGCTCGGGGTGCGCGTCGCAGATGTCGGCGCGCGAGAGCAGACCGGTTCGCACCTGCCGCAGCAGGGCGCGCTTGGCCAACGTGTAGTCGACGGTCGCGAGGAGCGCTCGCTTCCCTCGTTTCGGCCAGGCTGCTCGCATCGCCATGGTCCGCGCATCGTACACCCGCCCGGTGTCAGGGCGTCCGGCCGGTCAGGCCGGCAGATCGACGACCGCGCGCGCACGCGCCTCGACGACGCGATCGTCCGCGAACAGGAGCAGCGGTCCGACCGCGGCGTGCACGGTGACGACAGCCTCGAAGGTGTCCTTCGAACAGGAACATGACACGAGGGTGACCGCGTTCCGAGTCGCGTACTCGCGCGCGACGTCCTCGGGCTCGAGGTCGGATGGGAACGCGAGCTCTTGCGCCGCTGCCAGCGCCGTGACATCGGCGGCGGTCTGCGCGGAGGCCGCAACCGCGACGACGCGCGCCAGATCAGCGGCGCCGAGCGAGAACGCCACGAGGGCCGCGAGGATCGACGCAACGACGATCGAGACCGAGCCGCGTTCGGAACCGACCCTCACCCGAACTCCTGCCGTGCAGTTGCCGATGTCGCGAACGTGACCGTCGATGGCAGGAGCCACCCGGCCAGCACCTCGGCGAAGGCGCTTCGTAGGAGACCGCAACGGACACGGGATCCCCGCGTCCGCCGACCCGCTGCACCTCGACATCCAGGTGAGCAGGATCGAGACCCGCGGCCGCTGCAATGGCGGCATCGCGAACGGAGGTGTCCGACTCCTGGATCGCGGCCTCGCGCGCGCCGGCGCGCGCCGCGTGCGCGACGAGCAACCGATCGCGCGCGAGGACCCCGATCTGGACGAGCGCGAGCAGCATCAACAGCAGGAGGGGAAGGAGAAGCGCGAACTCGACGACCGCGGATCCGCGTTCGTCCCTACGACGCACTTCCCGCGACCTGGTCGATGATGTTGTCGAAGAACGCGGGCAGCTTCCCCGACGAACGCGCCCATGCGATCAACACGACCGCGACGGCCGCCGCGGCGAGGATCACCAGCGCGTACTCCGCCGTCGTCTGACCGACTTGCTGTGAGACACGTTCGCGCACGCGCGAGACGCACACGAGCGCACCTACGTACCACGAGCGCAACACGACGCCACCTCCTCTCACTGGATCGAGCGAACGGTGGTGAGCAGCACCGGCACCACCGTGAGGAGGAGGAAGGCGGGGAGGATGAGGAACACGAGCGGGAAGAGCATCTTCACGGGAGCGGTCCGTGCCCGTTCGGCCGCTCTGGCTCTCCGTTCGGAACGCACGTCCGACGCCAGCCGTGCGATCTCGCCGGCGGTCGACGCGCCCAGCGTCTCGGTGCGACGGACGAGCGCCACCACTCGATGAAGGTCCCGAAGACCCAGGCGTTCGGCGACTGCAGTGAGCTCGTCGCGCCAACGTCGTCCGAGATCCGCACGCCCCAGCGCGCGCCGCAACTCGTCGCCGAGCGGCCCGCGCACCTGTTCGACCGCGACGCGGACCGCGGCCTGCGGTGCGAGACCCGCCGACGTCGTCACGGCGAGCAGGTCGAGGAGCAACGGGATCTCGCCTGACGCCGCACGTCGCCATGTCCGCGCGACTCGCGACAGCACGATGTCGGGCATGCGGAACGCGACGAGCGCGATGGACACCCCGACGACCGCCAGCGGTGTCGGCGCGGCAATGACGGGAACGACACAAGCGAGAGCGGCCACCTTCGCGCCCGCGACCTCGTCCGGCGTCCACGTCGATCGAGCCGCGGCGAGTCGTTCGTCGAGGCGCCCGCGACGGATCCGCCGGCCGAGCCTCGAACGGCCGAGCGCACCGAGGAAACGTCGACCAGCAGACGCTTCGGCGCCCGCGGGCGGCGCGAACCGATCGACGATCGAGCCGGGGGCGGCGGTGGCTACTGACGCGACGCACGATGCACACGCCATCGCGGCCAGCACGGCGGCGATCGGGATCTCGCTCATGCTTCGTCCACGCGGAGGAGCCGGCGTATCCATACGAACGCCGCGCCCTGCAGTGCCAGGCCGACGCCGATCGCCGACGCGCCGGCGGTCGTTCGATAGGCGCTCTCGATGTCTCGTCGCGCTACCACCGACATGAACAGGAAGAAGCCCAGAGGCAGCAGGCCGAGGATCGCGGCGGACAATCGCGCCTGTGCGGTCAACGAGCGAAGCTCCCGTGCGGCCTCGCGTCGATCCGCGAGCGTCCTCGCTACGTCGTCGAGCGACGCCGCGAGCGCGCCACCGGTGCGGCGGTGCACCTTCAACACACCCGACACGAGCCGAACGTCCGAGCCTCCGACAGCGTCCGCGAACCGGTCGAGGGCCTCGTCCATCGGAACGCCGAGCGAGGCGGCGTGCGCCGTACCGGCCAGGATGGTCGAGAGCGGATCATCGGCCTCGTCCGCCGTGGCTGTGAGCGCCTGACCGAGGGAGCGGCCCGATCGCAGCGCGGACGCGATGGCGGTGACGGCGTCCAAGAGTTGCCCGTCGATGGCGGCGCGGCGCCCGGCGTTCCGCTTCCGGTCTATCGCGACCGGTGTGATCGCGGCGGCGACCCCCACCGCGATGCCGACCACCGGCCCGCCGACGAGGGCCCCAACGTAACCGCCGCCGACCGCCGCCGCTCCTACGGTGACGCGCCTCGACGGGCGCCTTCGACGAACGTCGTCGGTGCCTACGTTCATCGTCGTCATGCGCTCCAGAAACCGGCGTCGTTCCTCGACGCCGAGCGCACTGGCGAACAGCAGAACTGTGGATGCCACGAGTGCGGCCGCCACCGCGCCGCCGATCACGAGGCGTGCGGGTCGTCGTCGTCGACGCCGGGCTCGAACCACCGGCTCTGCACGTCTTCCCCGTGGTCGGCGAGCGTTCCCGCGAGACGCGGGACGACACCGGTAGCCACGAACGCCCCGTCGGGACCGAGACGCGGACGGAAAGCGAACACTTCGGAGACGATCGGATCGCCCCGCTCGTCGATGCCGTCGACGGTCGCCACCTGGTACACGACGCGACGACCGTCGCGCCGTCTGGTCATGTGCACGACGACATCGATCGCCGACGCGACCTGAGCGCGGACGTGCGCCGCCGGCAGGTCGACGTCTGACATGAGCGCCATCGTCTCGAGCCGCCACAAGAGGTGTCGCGCGGAGTTCGCGTGCGCCGTCGAAAGCGACCCGTCGTGGCCTGTGTTCATGGCCTGCAGCATGTCGAGCGCTTCGCCGCCGCGAACCTCGCCGACCACGATGCGGTCGGGCCTCATGCGCAAGGCGTTCCGCACGAGATCTCGAACGGTGACCTCGCCCTCCCCTTCGACGTTCGGCGGCCGAGCCTCGAGGCGGATGACGTGCGGCTTGGCCAGGCGAAGCTCCGCGGCATCCTCGATCGTGACGACTCGTTCGCCATCGGGGACGAAGGACGACAGCACACCGAGTAATGTCGTCTTGCCCGAGCTCGTTCCGCCCGACACCATGACGTTCGCACGCCCGCGCACGCACGCAGCGAGGAACCCCAGCATGCGCGGTCCGATCGTGCTGAACGCGACGAGCTGGTTCGGCCCGAGCGGGATCACCGCGAACTTGCGGATGGTCAGGACAGGACCGCAGAGCGAAAGGGGCGGGACGATCGCGTGCACCCGCGAACCGTCTGGAAGTCGCGCGTCCACCCAAGGTGACGAACCATCGACCCGAAGGCCCAAGGGCGCCACGATGCGTTCGATCAGATGAAGGACCGCCTCCTCCCCCTCAAACAGACGATCCACCACCCTCTCGATCCGCCCCTTCCGCTCCACGTACACGTCGTCGGGACCGTTCACCATGACCTCGGTGACGTCGGGATCCTTGAGCAGGAACTCGACCGGACCCATCCCGACGACAGCGTCCGAAACCTCGTTGACCACCTTCGCGAGCGCGCCTTGCGGCAGGATGTGTCCCTCTTCGCGAAGGACGGCCAGTGCCTCCTCGCGAACGCGCATGCGTCGCTCGGCGCGCGAGATACCGTCGAGCGCCAGCGAATCGACGCGTCGCAACAGCCGCTCGTGAAGCGTTCGCCGCACGTCACCGAAGGTGCCGACCGCACTCATGCGTCTTCCGTCACTCGCCGCGCGAGCCTGTCGATCGCCCGGCCGACACGCCCGCGCAGCGGCAGTAGCTGTCCGTGGTCCTGCGCCTCCGGAACGCCCGCCGCGGCGGGGATGACGGCGATCGGGGGCACGCCGAACACGCGCTCGACATCAGAGGGCGCGATCTCCGACCGCCGGGCGCGGTTCACGACGAACGCACAGCGCTCCTCGATCCCGGCCACGGTGATCGCTCGTCGCGCGTCGCGGAACGAAAGGACATCGAGTCCCAGCACCACGAGAACTCGATCCGAGAGCTCGAGGCCGGTCCGAGCGATCTCGTCGAGCGCCCGCGGCACGTGGAGCACGACGACGTCACACGTCTTCCGAACAGCCGCGACCGCCGCGCGGTAGTGATGTCCTCGAACGGTGACCGCCGCGACCTCGTCGCCGGGAGCCAGCAACACACCGAATCCCTGCTGATGCCGCCACACCACTTCGTTGACGTGACGAGCCGAGACCTCATCCCCCAGCGGCAACAGGTCGGCGACCGTCCGAACCGGCTCGTCGATGGGTACGCCGACCGCCGCCGACGCGTCGGCGAACACGACGTCGAGGTCGACGAGCACGCAGCTCCGACCTCGGCGCGCGAACGCAGCCGCCAGATGGGTCGCGACGAACGTCGTCCCAGCGCCTCCTCGAGGGCCGTAGACGGCGATGACCGGTGCGCGCTTGTCCATCTCGTGCTCGATCGGTGGGCGGATCCGCGCCGCCGCGATCGCGAGCTCTTCGCGTTCGGCTGGCCAGAGGTAGAAGCCCGCAGCGCCGCCACGGATCGCGCGGCGGAGGGTCGCAACCGATTGCGTCGTGTCGAGGGCGAACAGTGACGCGCCGTTGAGCTCCTCTCGCGACGGGATGAACGTCGGTGCCGCGACGACCGCGTCCGGTTCCAATTGGCGGATCGCCTCGAGCAGCTGCCGCTCGTCGGACGCGCTGCCCACTACTCGGGCGTGACCCGTTCGATCGAGGAAGTGCATGACCTCCTCGGCGACCTCAGGCTGTTCGAGCGCCAGCACGAACCTCGCGACCTCCTCCATCCACACTCCGTCGACTCGAGGGGAAGCACGACCACCTAAGTCAAACGAGGGAGAGGTTCAGGGGAGTCGCGGCGAACCGCGATGCGGCGAGACTATGCGCGAGTGGTCACGCGGACAATCGCCAGAGCGGCCGATTCGCGCATTGAACGCGCCGATGAGTCGCGGGGATACTTCAATCCGCCGTCCAGGGCGTGGCTCGCTCACGCAAGGTGAGATTCAGCAACGGGAGGATCGATGGCCGAAGTAGACATCAAGCGGTTCGATGAAGCGGACGAGACGCGAAGGTTCGAGCACGGAACGTTCGAGCTCGTCACGATCGGCGGCGTCACCGTCGGACGCGCGCGATACGAGCCGGGCTGGGTGTGGTCGGAGCATGTCGGGAAGGCGACGGGCGAATCGCTCTGTCAGGTCGAGCACGTCGGGCTCGTCGTGTCGGGGCGCTGCGCGGTGAAGATGACCGACGGGACCGAGTACGAACTCACGCCCGGCGACCTGTTCCACGTCGCGTCGGGCCACGACTCCTGGGTGATCGGCGAGGAGCCGTACGTGTCACTCCACTTCCTCGGCGCGGGCGACTACGCGAAGCGCTAGTTCCTGAGCGCCGGCGCTCGCGTCTCGAAATCTTCGGGAATCGTATCGGGCACGACGAACGCGGGTGCGCGTCTACGTCGCGCAGTGGCCACGCCAGCTGCGGCGCCAACGACGAGGCCGACGAAGAGCGCGATCAGCCACATCGCGCCGCGGCCATCGCCTTTCGCCTGAACAGTGATGGTGCGTTCGGACGGTGTCGTTGCGTCAGCACGTTCGAGACGGAGCTCGGCCCTGACGTCATCGATCTCGGTCGTGAGATCTTCCAGCCGGCGCGTCGCCTGACGAAGATCGCTCCGCATCCGATATGAACGAATCTCTTGGCGGTCAAGCTGAGAGAGGAATCGTCCCTCGGCTTGGGTGTGGACGATACGGATCCGCCCCCACGCGAGCCAGCCGACGGTGCCGTGCACGCACGGGTCGTCACAGAAGCCGATCGCGTAGTCGCCGGTCGGCACGTCGGGAACGATGAACGTAAGGCTCGCGCGGGCGTACGGACCGGCGTAGCGCTCGATCTCGATCGGCCCCGTGATCTCGAGCGTCCCCAGGCGGATCGCGCCCTCGGGAATGTCGGGCGGATCGATCATCCCGAACCCCGACTCCGTCGCCTTCCGCGGTAGGAGATACGCGTAGTACGTGCGGCCATCGATCGGCCCCGCGCCCTCGAGCTCGCCGACGTAAAAGCTGCCGGTCGTCGAGGCGGGAGGACCTCCGACAAGGTAGTGATCCTTCGGGAAGTCCAGGCCGTCCCACCCACCGGCGGTGGCGGGTGAGGGAATGGCGACGGCGAGAGCGACGAGCGTCAAAGCGAGTAGGCAGCGACCGGGCAGAGCGCGCATGGCGGAGACCCCTTTGTCTGTATCAACCGAGTGACCGGTCCGGCGGCCGTGAGGTTCCGAGGAAATGTCGGAGGGGGGTTCTACGATCGCAGGGTGGGTCAGGTCATCGAGCTTTCGGACTGGCGGGAGGCGCGTGAGCGCGACCCCGTCGCGCGCCTGGAGCGGGCGATCGCCCGCCTGGAGGCCCACCTCGAGCGCGGAAGCGGCCGCATCGGAAGGCGCGTCGAGGCCGAGCTCCTGGCCATCACCGGCGCGATGACCGCCGGCCTCCAGGACCAGGCCGCCGAGCGCGCCGAGCGTCTGACCGAGCGCCTCGACCACCCCTCTGCCCGCCTCTCGAGCTAGGCACGGCTCGGAACAAACCAGCCGAACCCCCGGTCCTACGGGCGGACCGAGAGATGGAAGAGGAGGCCCGCCCGCGTCGCGACGCCGTCCCCGCAGGTCAGCGGGGTATTCGGGCGTGCTCCGCGGGGCTACGCTTGCGTGGCCGGCCGGACCGAGAGGGACGACGTGCAGGACCCCGACCCGCGCACGATCGCGCGCGCCCGCGAGGGCGACCTCGACGCGTTCGAGGACCTCGTGCGGCGGTACCAGGGCGACCTGTGGCGCTTCGCCTTCCACTTCACGCGGGACCGCGCCCTGGCCGAGGACGTCACTCAGGAGGCGTTCCTCCGAGCCTTCCGGTTCCTGAAGGGCTTCCGCGGCGACTCCAAGTTCACGAGCTGGTTGTTCCGGATCGCGCGGAACTGCGCGATGGACGCCATCAAGGCCCGAAAGGCGCACTTCGAGAAGGAGCCGGCCGCGCCCCTCGCCTCGACGGACCCGCAGACCCGAGTCGAGCTGCAGGCAGCGCTCTCGGCCGTGGGCGAGGAGCACCGCGAGCCGTTCCTGTTGATCGAGGTCTTCGGCCTTTCCTATCAGGAGGCCGCCGACGTCCTGGGGGTGCGCGTCGGGACCGTGAAGAGTCGGATGCATCGAGCCCGCAAGGCCATGATGGGCGCGCTCGCGCTGGAGGAGGACGCCGGTGGATCATGAACGCGCCGAGCGCCTGATCTCCGAGCGCCTCGACGGCGAGCGGCTCTCGTCGCGCGACACCGTCGCGCTCGAACGCCATCTCGAGACGTGTGCCGAGTGTCGCGCGTTCGAACGTGGCGCGTACCGGCTGCGCGATGCCGCGCGGTTCGAGATCGCGCCCGCGGTGCCCGACCTCGTCGAGCAGATCATGAC
>CALGFI010000108.1 GCA_937881155.1 uncultured bacterium
AGGTCGGTCAAGCCTCGAGCCGGGGCGTTGACGAGGACGGCGACATTGCCCTCCGGAAGCTCGCCGCCACCCATCATCTGGTGCACCGCGCCGGTCTCGTCGTAGACGTACGTCGCGCCGAGCGTCGTCGATACCTTCCGGTCGCGCACCAGATCGTTGAACGCGGCCGCCTGCTCGTCGTTGAACAGGTGGGAGCCCTGGTAGCGCTTCTGCAGGTACCACAGGTATCGAACGTCGATCATCGTGTCGTACCCGGTGGTTCCGGCGCAGATCACGACCATCCCGCCGCGGTCGCATACGAAGTTGGATGTCGGGATGGTGTCCTGGGCCGGGTGCTCGAACACGATCCGCGGGCTGGTTCGTTCACCGAGCGCCTCCCACACAGCCTTGCCGAACGCTTTCGCGCCCTCGAACCACTCCTTCCACGCGGGATCGTTCCACGCGGGAGGGACGCCCCAGTGGTCGAACCTCGTCCGGTTGACGTACCCGACGGCGCCGAGCCGCTTGCTGTACTCGCCCTTCTCGTCGCTAGAGACCACCGCGACCGCCCGGCCACCCGCGAGTGTTACCAGCTGGATGGCCATGGAGCCGAGTCCACCGGAGCCGCCCCATACCAGGACGACGTCGCCGTCGGACACGGTGTTCGGGGGCCAGCCATGCAGCATTCGGTATGCCGTTCCACCCGTGAGCGTCGGCGCGGCAGCCTCCTCCCACGTGAGGTGCTCGGCTTTGGGCAGACACTGGTGCGCCTGCACCTTCGTGAATTGCGCGAACGAGCCCCAGCACGTGTCGTAGCCCCACACTCGGAAGCTCGCCGCGAGACCGGGATCCTTTCCGGCGACGACCCAGGGATCGTCGACGTCCCACTGCCCGGCGTGTACGACAACGCGATCGCCGACGTTCACGTTCTTCACGTCCCGACCGACCGAATAGACGATGCCGGCCGCATCCGAGCCGACGATGTGGAAGTCGGTGGGCTCGCCCCACCGCGCCTGCGTCTTGGTGACGTCGACGGGGACGCCACGCGCCGCCCACACGTTGTTGAAGTTCACGCCGGCGGCCATGACCATCACGAGCGCTTCGTTCGGCCCGATCTCCGGAACATCGATCACCTCGTCCTTGATCGAGTCCCGCGGTTCGCCGAAGCGCTCCGGGCGCACCAGCTGCGCGTGCATCCGCGCGGGAACGGTGCCGATCTCGGGGATCTCGCCGATGTCGAACAGATCTTTGGTCATCGATGCTCCGTGGGAGGTGCGGAGACTATCAGCGACTATCGCGCCGCCGCCTGGCTCACGGGGCACGTCGAAGACCGCGGGCACCACGTGCAGTACGGACCGGGCCGAAGCTCGAACGGCCGTCCGGCATTGGACGCCGCCGCGGCCCGGACGGCGTCGATCACGCGGTCGGCGGCGCGATGCAACACGCGCTCGTCGACGTCCTCCGACTGCCATTCGCCGGAGTCCAGATACAGCGTTGCCACGCGGTACGGCGGCACACCGAAGCGGAGCGCGAGGAGCAACGCGTAGAACCGCATGTCTTCGGCGTGTTCCGGCCACGCGCGTCCCGTCTTGAGATCGATCGCCAGTCGCGACGGCGCGGCGAGATCATCCGAGACGCCCAGAACGAGGTCGAGCGTCCCCGACAGCACCAGCGCGCCGCCGAGCAGCTCGACGCGAACATGCCACTCCGTCGACGGCGCGAGCGCGCGTCGCATCACGCGCAGCGGAGGGAACGTCGACCGGAACAGCTCGAGCGTCTTCGCGGCATCCATCAACGATTCGTCGCGCCGAAGCGGGTCGAGCCCGTTCCAGTACGCCGCGAACGCGTCGTCCTCGACCAGCCGCACCGCCGCGGCCTCGATCAGGCCGTACGAGTCTCGTTCATCACGGCCCGCGACCTCGAGCTCCACGGCCTTGTGCGCCAGACGACCGGCGGCGAAGCGTCCGGAGAACGCGAACGGTCCTCGTTCGCCCGCGCGCACGGCGTCGAACAGGCCCGGACACCGCGCGAGATCGTTCAGGCCAGCCTTGCCGAGTCGGACCGCCGCACCTGGCGATCCCCGAACGGCGTCGTGGAGTCGAGCGCGGACACGACCGATCGCACCTTCGTCCAGCGCAGCGGTCCGCTCGGCGCGGATGAGCTCGTCGAACGTCCGGCGCTGCGACGGCGTCATGTCGATCGAACGTTCGACCGACGGTGTCGAGATCGTCGTGCCGGTCACGGACATCGGGCGATGGTAGGAGTAGCCACCGACATGGCCGAGACGCCGAACGAGATCCTTCGCGCTCTCGCCGATCCCGAGCGCTTGGCGATCGCCGGATCGCTCGCGCGAGGCGAGGCGTCCGCATCCGCGCTGTCCAATGAGCTCGGAATCCCCTTGACGAGGCTGCGAAAGCACCTGAACCGGCTCGCGGCAACCGGTGTGGTTCGACTCGCCGACGATCGCACGACGTACCGGCTCGACCCAACGACGCTCCGGTGGGCGGCCGAACAGGTCGGCCCGCCGCGCGAGAGTGGCCTGGCCCTCGGCGCGGTGAACGAGCAGGAAGAGCTGGTCCTCCGAGCGTTCTTCCGCGACGGCCGTCTGACCGAGATCCCGGCGAAGGAGTCGAAGCGCCGGATCGTCCTCGAACGGATCGCGCTCGAGTTCGAACCAGGGATCCACTACGACGAGAGGACCGTGAACGTCATCGTCGGTCGCTTCTACAACGACCATGCGGCGCTTCGAAGGTATCTCGTCGACGAGGGCTTCCTCGCCCGAGACGGGGGGAAGTACTGGCGCACCGGCGGCCGCGTGGACGTCTAGGACGGCCGTCAGGCCGACGACCGCGCGCGAACGGTCACGTTCGCACCTCCGGATAGACTCCGTTCCCATGGCGACGACCGAGGAACGACCGCCCGCAGAACCATCCGTTCGAACGATCGAAGAGCGCATCGAGCAGCTCCGCAAGCGGAAGGCCGCCTTGCTCGACAACGCCCGGAAGGACGCGGTCCGCAAACAGCACGAGAAGGGCAAGCTGACGGCGCGGGAGCGGCTCGACCTGCTGCTCGACCCGGGCTCGTTCCAGGAGACCGACCCGTTCGCGGTCCATCGGAGCCACGACTTCGGTATGGACCGCAACCGTCCGCCCGGCGACGGCGTGGTGACCGGATTCGGAACGATCGACGCGCGTCGTGTGTGCGTCGCCAGCCAGGACTTCACGGTGTTCGGCGGCTCGGTCGGCGAGGTCAACGCCCAGAAGATCTGCAAGGTGCAGGACCTCGCGATGTCGACGGGCGCGCCGTTCATCCAGATCAACGACTCGGGCGGCGCCCGCATCCAGGAGGGTGCGGCGAGCCTCGCCGGCTACGGCTACATGTTCGAACGCAACGTGCGCTCGAGCGGCGTGATCCCGCAGATCAGCGTGATCATGGGCCCGTGCGCCGGCGGTGCCGTCTACTCGCCCGCCGTCACGGACTTCACGTTCATGGTGCGGGGCACCTCGCACATGTTCATCACCGGTCCCGACGTCATCAAGGCGGTGACGGGCGAGGAGGTCACGTTCGAGGAGCTCGGCGGGGCGATGACGCACGCCAGCAAGTCGGGCGTCGCGTCCTTCGTCAGCCAGGACGAAGAGGAGTGTCTGGCCATGGTGCGACACCTGTTGTCGTACCTACCGTCGAACAACGTCGAGGACCCGCCGACGTATGCGCCGGTCGACGATCCCGATCGCCGCGACGACGGACTCACGATGCTCGTTCCCGACTCCGCGAAGGTCCCGTACGACATGCACGAGGTGATCCGCCGGGTCGTCGACGACGGTGACTTCTTCGAGGTGTTCCCGTTCTGGGCGATGAACGTCGTGATCGGGTTCGCGCGTCTGGACGGTCACAGCATCGGCGTGGTCGCGAACCAGCCGAAGGTGAACGCCGGTACGCTCGACATCGACTCCAGCGAGAAGGCATCGCGGTTCGTCCGCTTCTGCGACGCGTTCAACATCCCGCTCGTCACGTTCGTCGACGTGCCGGGGTTCCTGCCGGGCACGCAGCAGGAGTTCCACGGCATCATCCGCCACGGCGCAAAGCTGCTGTACTCGTTCGCTGAGGCCACGGTCCCCCGCCTCACGGTCATCACCCGGAAGGCGTACGGCGGCGCGTACCTCGTGATGAACTCCAAGCACCTTCGCGCCGACGTGTCGTTCGCCTGGCCGACGGCGGAGATCGCCGTGATGGGTCCGGACGGCGCGGTGAACATCGTGTTCCGAAAGCAGATCGAGAAAACCGACGACCCCGTCGCGACGCGTGCGCAGCTCATCGCCGAGTACCAGGAAAAGTTCGCGACGCCGTACATCGCGGCCGAGCGCGGGTTCATCGACGACGTGATCGAGCCGGCAGAGACGCGGCCGCGCCTGATCAAGGCGCTGCGGATGCTCGGGACGAAGCGCGAGACGATCCCCGCGCGCAAGCACGGGAACATCCCGCTGTGAGCGACGACGAACGGGACCGAACCCCGAACGGCGGCCCGCAGGGCCGGCTCGACGCCGCGAGTCCCGCGGCGCGCCGGTTCGAGCTGGACGCCGATCTGACGCCTCACGAGGAGCGGGCCGTTATCCGGGCGCTCGAGCGCTACTTCGCGCAGGAGAGCCCGCACCCACATCCGTGGGTCCTGTCCGGCCGGATCGACGCGGCGGGCTTGGGCGCCCTCCAGGCGCGGCACTACACGCACACCCCGTGGGGCGTCGGAACGTACGCACCGTACGCGCGTCGTGGCGTCCCGTCGGTCCACGGCCGCGGCGACGTTCTGTAGGGGCGACTCAGCCACATCGCTTCGGACGCCGCCCGACACCGTTCATCGAAATCCGCCACGATTCCGATCGGCCGGCTCGACGCCGGCGAGGAGGCTCCGTCCTGTGGGTGCGAGCAAGATCGAGCGAGCGGTGGAGGACCGCGACGCGGCGCTTCGGATCTTCCTGGAGGAGCGCTGCTCGGCGCCTCGCCCGTGGGGCAACGGTCCCGGCGACACCTACGCTCGGCACGCGCACGACTACCACAAGGTCCTGTTCTGCCTCGAGGGCTCGATCACGTTCCACCTCGACGACGGTGACATGACGCTCGAACCAGGCGACCGCCTCGACCTCCCACCCGGAACGTGGCATGCGGCGACGGTCGGTGCCGAGGGCTGCTCGTGCATCGAGGCGTCGCGATGAAGGTCGCGCTCCAGGTCGACCAGTTGTTCCTGAACGCGCCCGGCGGCATCGGCACCTACATCCGCAACCTGGTGCCGGCGCTTGCGAATCGAGATCCCTCGGTCGAGATGACGTTGTTCCATTCGAGATTCGACTCCCCCGAGCCGCCGGAACCGTGGATCCGAGAGCACCCCACGCACGAGCTCCGCGGGAGGATGCGCTCGCTGTACCTCAGGTGGAACGTCGTCGGCCGACCGCCGCTCCCCGCCCCTCTCGCCGGGGCGGACATCGTCCACGTCACCAACCATGCCGGCGTCGCGCCCGCCGGCGCGAGGCAACGTCTCGTCGTCACGGTCCACGACCTCGCGTTCGACGTCCTGCCCGGAGCGTTCCCGCCGAGATGGCGGGTCGTCTACCGCCTCGGCCTGCGCGCGGCAGTTCGGCGGGCCGATGCGATCGTCACGCCGTCCCGGACCACGGCGGAGGATCTCCTTTCGAGAACCGCTGTCGACCCGAGCAAGCTCCACGTCGTTCCGCTCGCCGCTTCGTTGCCCGCAGGCAAGCTCGATGCCGACGACGTGCTCGCCCGGCTGAAGATCCGGGGACCGTACGTCCTGTTCGTGGGGACGCTCGAGCCGCGCAAGAACCTCGTCCGGCTGGTGCGCGCGTACCGGCGCGTTGCGGCCGAGGGCTTCCCTCATGCGCTCGTGCTCGCGGGGCCGCTCGGGTGGCACCACGAGTCCTTGATGCGCGAGCTCGCGCTTCAGGGGCCGGGGGAGATCGTCATGACCGGCGAGATCTCGGCCGACGAGCTCGACGCCGTCTACCGCGCGGCGGACGTGTTCGCCTACCCATCGCTGTACGAGGGGTTCGGTCTGCCGGTGCTCGAGGCGTTGGTTCGGGGCATCCCGACCGTCGCCTCGAACACGTCCTCCGTTCCCGAGGTCTCGGGCGACGCGGCGCTGGGGGTGGATCCTCGCTCGGTGCGGTCGATCGCGCAGGCCATCTCCTCGCTCGTGTCGGACGTCGGGCTCGCCGATCGCATGGCGGCTCGGGCGCGGGCACAGGCCCAGCGTTTCAGCTGGGACGAGACGGCGCGCTTGACA
The DNA here is from genome assembly GCA_937881155.1 of uncultured bacterium. Classification (GTDB taxonomy): domain Bacteria; phylum Actinomycetota; class UBA4738; order UBA4738; family HRBIN12; genus CALGFI01. Next base: position 6,272 of record CALGFI010000108.1, read on the forward strand.
CTCCAGGTCTACGAGCGCGTTCTCGGCGAGAAGTGACGCGGCCGGTTCTCGTTCGAGTCAGTCGTACTCGTAGAAGCCGCGTCCGCTCTTCCGGCCGAGCTGGTGCGCCGCCACCATCCGCCGCAGCAGCGGCGGAGGCGCGAACCGGGCGTCCCTGAACTCCTCGTACAGCACGTCGCCGATCTGGGCGCACGTGTCGAGGCCGATCAGATCGGCCAACCGGAGCGGCCCCATCGGGTGGTTGAGCCCCAGGTCGATCGCGGCGTCGATGTCCTCGCGGCTGGCGAAGCCTTCCTCGAGCATCCTGATCGCATCGTTCAGGTACGGGATCAACAGGGTGTTCACGATGAAGCCGGCGCGGTCGCGCGAGAGCACCGTTGTCTTGCCGAGCGCGGCACCGTACTCGCGAGCGAACTCGACCGTCTCGTCCGACGTCGTGATCGCCTTCACGATCTCGATCAGCCCCATGACCGGAACCGGATTGAAGAAGTGCATGCCGATCACGCGGTCCGCGCGCTTGGTCGCCGCGCCGAGGTCGACGATGGGGATCGACGACGTGTTCGAGGCGAGCACGACCTCCGGCCGGACGACCTCATCGAGGCGGCGGAAGACGGCGCGCTTGGTATCGGCGTCCTCCGTCGCCGCCTCGATCACCAGATCCACGTCGGCGAGATCGTTCGGGTCGGTCGTCCCGGAGACGCGCGCAAGGGTCTCGTTGCTCGCTTTGGCGTCGAGCTTTCCGCGCTCCACCGCGCGCGCCATGGAAATCTCGATGCGATGGCGGCCCGACTCGACGAGCTCGTCGCTCGCCTCGAGGTAGACCACGCGCTGGCCGGCGCGAGCGGCGACCTCGACGATGCCCGAGCCCATCAACCCGGAGCCGACCACCCCGAGCACTCGAACGTCTTCGCCGCGCATGGCCTCCGGCCGAACCGTTGTCAGAGG
>CALGFI010000109.1 GCA_937881155.1 uncultured bacterium
ATCAGCTGGGCCCCGATGTAGATCCACGACAGGAGGCCGAGCACGATGGCGAAGAACCCATACAGCGCCTCCGAGCCGCGGAGCTGCCGATCGACGAGCATTGCGCCGAGCGCGAGCAGTGCCAACCAAACCGCCGAGGACAGCAACGCGCCCGGCACGACGTCCCGCCACCCGATCGGCGCGACCGTGAGGTAGCGGAACGCGGCGCCGATGACGATGGCATTGAGCGCGAACGTCGCCGCGACGGCGACGACCCGAAACGCCCAGCCGAACGAGCCGCCGCTCGTCCCGAGGCCCGCGAGAACGCTCGACGTGATGATCGCGACGCCGAAGACGAGCAGCGCGAGGACCGCGCGCAGCCGTCCCTTCAGGAAGTTCGGCCGCGATCGCTTCGGCACGCCCCAGAGCTCATCCATCGCCGTCTGGAAGGTGAGGAGCACGCCCTGGCCGGCCCACAGCGAGCCGACGATCCCGATGGCGAGCGCCATGAACGAGCCCTCGATCTTCCCGAGGTTGTCCCGGATCGTTTCGCCGATGATGGGGAACTGCGACAGCGCCGATTCGAGGATCCGTTCCTGCAGCTCCTCGTTGCCCTGCAACACGAATCCCAGGATCGTCGTGAATGCGAGCAGGAGCGGGAACAGCGAGAAGAACCCGTAGTACGCGATCAGGGCGGCCCAGTGACCGCCCTGGTCGTCGCCGAACTTCTTGAACACGGCGATCGGAACCGCCAGCAGCGCATGGCGGCGCTGGATCTCGTCGGCCGCCGTTGTGACCGTCTTGATGCGGCCGCCGATCCCGTCATCGGAAGCGGAAGCCCCAGGGCCGTCCTCGCGCCCGGGGCTTTCCTGGTTGCTTCGGTCGCTTCTCGACGTCACCGCCACCCACTGGTCGTACGCCGTCCGCACCGGAACGCAGCCGTCGATCGTCTCACCGATGCTGAACCCACGCGAACCTCCGTCGTACGGAGCCTCTCCAGCCGCATGCGCGTTCGTTCGCGTGCACGTTCATTGGCGTACCTGATTCGTTGACCTAGTCCGAGGTCCGCTACCCCACGCATAGCCTGGGGGGAAAGCGCCGACGCGTATCGCGGGGGCGTGACAGGAGGCCGACGTCGACGAGGACGAGCGCGCTCGCTTCCACCGAGCGTCGTAAGACACCGGATAAATCGAGAAGGCCCCGCCATTCGAGCCGGGCCTTCTCGATGCGGCGCTCCGAAGGGGGTGAGGACGGAGGGCCGTGCGCGTTGCCTATCTCTCGTGACGCGTGCGGGTCCGGGCTCCTCGGTGCTTCGGACCCGCCGCCGTCACCTTGATCCACGCTCTACCCACGGCGTCCACGAGCAAACGGGGTCACGCACTTGACCGCGCGCGGAGCGCGTTCGCGATGCTCGAGACGTCTTCCGGGGTCGTCCCGCAACAGCCGCCGATCAACCGAGCGCCGGCGTCGCGCCACTCGAGCGGGCGGAGCGACGGCCGCGCGTCCTGGCGAGGCGGGTCGACCCATTGCTTCCGCAGCGGGTTCCAGAACGCACCGCGATTCGGATAGCACACGACCGGCCGGTCGGTCCTCGCCGCCGCGATCTCGACGAGCGCGGTGATGTGGAGTGGTGACGTGCAGTTCACGCCGACAGCGACCACGGACGGCGCGGAGTCGGCCGCGTCGACGGCCTGCTCGAACGGCGTCCCGTCGCAGATGTGGGCGCCGTCGCGACAGCTGAAGCTCAGCCACGCAGGGATATCGGGAATATGCTCGAGCGCGCCGACGATCGCACGCGCCTCTGCGATCGATGGGATCGTCTCGACGGCGAACACGTCCGGCTGCGCTTCGGCGAGCGCCTCGAGACGTGGCAGGTGAAACTCGCGGAGCTCCGCCTCGCCGATGTCGTAGTCGCCCCTGTATTCGGCTCCGTTGCCGAGGTACGCCCCGTACGGGCCGATCGATGCGGCCACCAGGCGCTCGCCCGGTGCGTCCCGCGCCGCGTCACGTGCGAGCTCGACGCTCCGGTGAAGCACGTCCGCGGCGGCCTCGCGGTCGAGTCCGCGGCGGGCGAGGCCGGCGAAGCTCGCCTGGTAGCTGGCCGAGATGGCCACGTCGGCGCCGGCGGCGAAGTACTCGGAGTGGACGTCGCGGACCAGCTCCGGCGACTCGAGCAACACCCTGGCCGACCAGAGGGGATCGCGGAGGTCCGCGCCGCGCCGCCCGAGCTCCGTCCCGAGACCGCCGTCGAGGACGACCACGCCGTCGCGAACCAGGACCTCGTCGAACGGTGACCGCATGGCCCTCAGCGTAAAGCGCGTGACGCATCAACGGTCGAGACGTTGACCTGTCGCCGCATTCACACCAGGATGCAGCCCGGTTCGGACAGGAGGGGTAATGGTCTCGGCAAGCACGTACATGCTCGTCTTTCGCATCCTGCACGTCCTCGGCGCGATCGCGTGGGGCGGCGCCATCTTCCTGTTGGTGTTCTTCCTGCAGCCGACGGCCAAGGCGATCGGGCCGGCGGCCGGTCCGTTCATGCGCGAACTCCTCGGGAACCGCCGTCTCGGGAACGTCATCCTGTGGATCGCCGGGGTGACGATCGTCGCCGGTGGCTTCCTCTATTGGCACTACGTCGACGTCGCCGGCGGCCTCGGCTCGTTCCTCGAGACGGCGTTCGGGCTGTGGCTGGCCATCGGAGCGATCTCGGCGCTGGTCGCGTTCTCGATCGGGTTGTTCATCACGCGCCCGACGCTGGCGCGCGCCACAACCGTCGGCGCCCAGATCGCCGCGGCGGGCGACGCGCCGCCGCCCGAGCTCGTTCAGGAGCTGCAGCGGCTCCAGGCGCGCGGCCGAACGCTGGCGATCATGAACTTCACGTTCGTCGCCATCGCTGCGTTCGCCATGGCGACGGCGCGCTATTGGTAGCCGTTCGAGCAGCCGGTACCGTTGACCGCCGGGCGTGCAACGCGCCCAAGTACCAATGGGGTATCTCGAGCTCACCGACGTGTCGTACGCGCTGCCCGGAGGGTGGACGCTCTTCGAGGGCGTGAGCTTCCGCGTCCCCTCCGGCGAGCACGCCGCGATGGTCGGCGCGAACGGGATCGGCAAGACGACGCTCCTACGCGTCATCGGGGGGCTCGACTCGCCGAAGTCGGGCGTCGTCCACGTCGACGGGCGCCTCGGCCTCATGCGCCAGTTCATCGGCTCGGACGCCCGGCCCACTACGATCCGCGACTTCCTGCTCGCGTATGCCGAACCGTCGATTGCCGATGCGGCGAAGCGGCTCACCAAGGCCGATCGGTGGATGCGCGACCACGCCGGCGAGGACGCGCAGATCCGGTACGCCGAGGCGCTCGCACATTGGGGCGAATCGGGTGGCTACGAGGCCGAGGCGATGTTCGACCGGTGCACGAAAGCAGCGTTCGGAGGCCGATACCCGCAGTCTGCCGAGCGCCACATCGAAACGCTCTCGGGCGGGGAGCGCAAGCGGCTCGCGCTCGAGGTGATGTTCAACTCGCCGTTCGACGTGCTCCTTCTGGACGAGCCGGACAACACGCTCGACATCGAGGGCAAGCGGTGGCTCGAGGACACGGTGAACGCGAGCGACCGGACGATCCTGATGGTTACCCACGACCGAACGGTCCTGGACCGAACGGCGCAACGCGTCGTCACGCTCGAGGGCAAGGCGGCGTGGACGCACGTGGGTCCGTTCGCGACGTACGCGGACGCGCGGGAAGCGCGCATCGAGCGGCTCGAGGAGGACCACCGCCGCTACGAGGAGGAGCGCAAACGCCTGGCCGAGATGATCAAGGAGATGAAGCGCAAGGCCGCCTACAACGAGGGCTGGTCGACGAAGGCGCGCAATGCCGAGCACCGACTGGAACGGTTCGAAGCGCGCAACGCGCCGCCGCTCCGGCCCGACGTGCAGGACGTGCGGATGCGGATCGGCGGTGGCCGGACGGGGAAGGTGGCGCTTCGCATCCACGGGCTGGCGATCGGCGACATCGTGCGGCCGTTCGATGCCGAGATCTGGTTCGGCGAGCGCGTCGGCGTGATCGGGCCGAACGGCTCGGGGAAGTCGTTCTTCCTCCGGCTGCTCTCCGGCGAGCCGGTCGCGCACCAGGGGGAGTGGCGGCTGGGCGCTCGCGTTCAGCCCGCGCTGTTCGCGCAGCTGCACGAGCGTCCGGACATCGGGAACCTGCCGATCGTCGACGTGCTGCGGGCGAAGGGGCTCTCGATGACCCAGGCCATGTCGGCGCTCCGCCGGTACGAGCTCGACGTCGCTGCGCGGAACCCGTTCGAGGTGCTCTCGGGCGGTCAGCAGGCGCGTGTGCAACTGCTGCTGATGGAGATCGACTCGCCGACGATGCTGCTGCTCGACGAGCCGACGGACAACCTCGACGTGGCGTCGGCCGATGCGCTCGAGCTGGCGATGGACCGGTACGAGGGCACGGTGATCGCCGTGACGCACGACCGATGGTTCATGCGCCGGATGGATCGATTCCTGTTCTTCGACGAGGACGGCTCGGTGCGCGAGTTGCTCGAGTCGCCGTACGAGGACGCGGCCGCCGTCGGATGACGCACCGGCTCGTTGCGCTCTGCGTGGTCTCGGTGCTCGGCATTTCGTGCGCGGCGTCCGGTGGCATGACCGGAGCGGACGTGCCACGTATCCGTGCCGCGGGCGCGACCGGTGGGACGAGCCTCACGCCCTCGCCGTCACCGCTGCCCTCGCCGTCACCGGATGAACCCACCGAGCCACTACCGGCTCCGGACGAGCCGGTCCCGACGCGGCGGGGCGAGCTTGCGCGAGTATTCGAGCAGACGTTCACGCGGAACCGCGACGCGATCGCGGTGTGGTACCGGCGTGGCGACCCGGCGACGTGGCCGCCGCCGCGGGACGTGGTGTTGCTGACGCTGTACGAACAGCGCATCTACCGATGGCTCGCGGAGCGGCCTGCGGTCGCCAATGGCGTGATCGATCGTCTGGCGCGAACGATCGCCGTCGAGGCGGGTCGCAACGTCGCCGCGACGCACGCGCTGTTCGAGCACTTCGGCGCGGTTAGCACCCTCCCGGACTTCCGGATCCGCCGGCCCGAACCGGCGGACGTGCTTCGCTCGTACTTCCGGGCCGCCGAGCGACGGTTCGGCATCGACTGGGAGGTCCTCGCCGCGGTGATGCTGATCGAGACGAGGATGGGGCGGATCCGGTCGGCGAGCTCCGCCGGCGCGCAGGGGCCGATGCAGTTCATCCCGTCGACGTGGGAGGCCTACGGGATGGGCGGCGACATCAACGACCCCGAGGACGCGATCATGGGCGCCGCGAACTACCTGCGCGCGTCCGGCGCGCCCGAGGACTACCGCCGAGCGCTATATGCGTACAACCCCGTCGACGCGTATGTGAACGCGGTGTGGTGGTACGCGCGAACGATGATGCGATTCCCGGATGCGTACTACGCCTACTACAACTGGCAGGTCTACGTGCGGACGGTCGACGGCGACGTGCGTCTCTCCGGTCCGGGGCTCTAGCGCGACTTCCAGAGCTCGGCCTCCCCGCTACAGTCGAAACGTGAGCATGTCGCGCCGTGGCAGGTTCGCGATCGGAGTATCGATCGTCTCGTTCGTGTTCGTCGCGACGGTGGCCGCGACCCCCGGATCACCGTTCAGTCCGGCGCTGCCGGCCGCCGCACGGCCGAGCGGTCCGTTCCGGTGGCTCTCGGGCGTCGTCGGGGTGGATGCGGTGCACGGGAACGCGTTCGCGGCCCTGGGGGTCGTCGCGGTTGCGCTCGCGGCGGCGGCGTTCGTGTTCGTGCTGTACGAGACGTGGCGCGGCGAGATCCCGCCACGCCACGTTCTCTGGCTAGCCGTCGCGTACCACGTCGCTCTGCTGTTCATCCCGCTGCTGTTCTCGCGCGACGTTTACTCGTACGCGTACTACGGTCGGATCGCGGCGGTGTATCACACGAACCCGTACGTCGCGACGCCGGCCGACTACCCGCAGGACGCCCTCGCGGCGTTCGTCGGTCCGAAATGGTTCGATACGCCGGCGGTGTACGGCCCCCTTTGGACGCAGGCGTCGGCGCTCGTCGCGCGCGCGGTCGACGAGGTCGCTCAGTTCATCGCCGTGTTCCGGGTGATCGCCATCGCCGCGAGCCTGGCGACGATCGCCGTCGTCGCACGCCTGGTCCGCCGGGAGCGACCGCGCCGTGAGGCGTTCGCCGTCGCCATCCTGGGCCTGAATCCGGTCGTGCTGTTCCAGAGCGTCGCGAGCGGACACAACGACCTGCTCGTCGCGCTGTCGATCGCCTCGGCCCTTGCTCTCGTGTACGCGCGCCGGAACCTGCTCGCGACTGCCGTGCTCGCGCTCGGCACGCTCGTCAAGGTGACCGCCGTCGTGCCACTCCTTCTCTTGGTGCTCGTAGCGGTTGCCAGAGCTCCCGCGCGTGAACGCTGGCGCGTACTCGCCGCGCATGGCGGTGTTGCGCTCGCAATCGCGCTGCTCGCCGCGGCGCCGTTCCTGAACACCACCGACCCGACGCTCGGCGTCTTCGAGCTGGCGACGCACGAGGGCTGGCTCGCGCCGTCGCGCCTATTCCACCGGCTGTTCGACGCGGTCGGCGGAGAAACGCTGGAGCTCATTCCGCGCATCGTCTTCCCTCTCGTCTTCGTGGCGACCATCGTCGCCATCGGTCGACGGCTGGTCGACGGCGTGATGGAGACGGCTCGCATCGGCGCTGCATGGGGGTGGGGGCTGCTCTGCCTGACGTTGCTCGGCCCGGTGCTGTTGCCGTGGTACGTCACGTGGACGCTTCCGCTGGCGTGGCTCCTGCCTCGCGTGCCGAGGATCGTGTTGATCGGAACCAGCCTCGGTCTCATCGTCTCGCAATGGACCTCGGAGCCGGCGACGTTCGCATCGGCGTACGACGCGAACCTCCTCTTCGGGCACTACGTGCTGACGCCGATCTTGATCGCGCTACTCGTGTGGCTTCTCGTCGACCTGTGGGCTCGAGTTCGCGATGGCGCGCCGCTCGAGGACACGCCACACGAGGTACCCGCTCCCACCGGCAAGCACTGAGACGGTCCACGCGCCGGCGGGGGCGTCGAGAGGAACGCCCAGCCGTTCGAGCGCGATCGCCGAGAGCGTCATGCCGGCTGCCCCGATCGCGATCGCTGTGGCCGCCGCCGAAAGCGTGTTGGTGAAGACCGTTCGCGCCCAGCCGTATCCGACGATCCACAGGAAGGCGAGGGTCAGTGCCGCGGACGCCGCCGTGGCCGCGCGCGACGCCGGCTCGAGTGGTTGGACCGGATGGCCCTCGATGAGCGGACCGCTGCCGGGGTCGATCACCGTCGCTTCACGATGAACGCCGAACTCGTCGACGTCGTAGAACGGCGTGAGGACGAACAGCTCCGCCTCCTGCCCCGATCGATCGAGCGCTGCATCGACGTCGCGACCCGTCACCTCCGCCAGCGCCTGCCGTTCGACATCGTCGCTCGGATCGCCAAGCGGCGCCCACATGACGACGTCGCGGATCCGATCAGGCGGGACGGCCGCGCGGATGACGTTCCCCGCGCGCGTGGCGAGGAACGAGAGCGCTCCGTCCTGTTCATCGACGAGGAACACCAGTGGGACGCCCGGCTCCACACCCCCCGAGATGAGCCTGTTCGCGGTGGTCGCCGTGGCGACCTCGGCCTCCGACATGAACGGTCGCTGGCGGTTCCACGCGATGAACGCGCCCCCCAGCATCGCGCCGACGAGCGCGACCGCGACGACGATCCCGAGCGCTCGTCGTCGACGCTGGTCGAACCATCGCACCACGCGAACGAGTCCGAGCGCCGCGAGTATCGGTACGACGAACCCGAAGGTCACGAAGCGGTCGGCGGGGAGCCATCCCGTTGGGAGCGCGACGACGACGCCGCCGACGAGCACGGCGCCCCACGCTCGAAGGAACCTGGCGACGAAATCGGCGCGGTCGTACAGGCC
>CALGFI010000110.1 GCA_937881155.1 uncultured bacterium
TTGCGATCTCGTGCCCCATCCCTCCGCGAACGTGCCGGCCGCCAGGCCCGCGATGAGGCCGCCGAGATGGGCGCGCCAGTCGATGCGCCCGCCGAACGCGAACGCGAGCAGGATGTTCAGCACGATCAGCATCCCCGCCCACCGCAGGTTCGCCTCGGCCATCGCCAGGTGCCGGCGCCGGTAGTTGAACGCGATGAACGCTCCGAAGATGCCGAAGATCGCGCCCGAAGCGCCGACGCCGACCGAGCTCTCCGGTCCGAACGCGTACGAGGCCACGCTTGCCAGGAAGCCGGACAGCACGTAGATCACGACCATGCGCGTGCGTCCGAGGTTCGACTCGACGATCGAGCCGAACAGCCACAGGGCGTACGCGTTGAACCCGATGTGGAGCACCCCGGCGTGGAGGAACATCGCCGTGAACAGGCGCCAGTACTGACCGTCCGCGATCAGGAACGGCTGCATCGAGCCGAGATCGATCAGCCGGCTCGGGTTGGGACCCTCGAAGAGCGCGCCCGGGCCGCCCGTCAGGACCTCGACGACGAAGACGGCGGCGATCGCGTACAGAAGGGCTTTGGTGACGGTGACCCCGCCGCGGAGCGGTCGTCCGGGGGCACGCCGGAACTCGCGGCGCGCCTGGGCGACACACTCGGGGCACTGGTAGCCGACCGGCGCGGGGATCATGCACTGAGGGCAGATCGGGCGGCCGCAGCGAGTGCAGTGAACGCGCGTCTGTTCGTTCGGATGCCGGTAACAGACCTCGACGGTCGGCGCGGGCGGCTGCGGCGTCGGCTCCACTCAGGCAATCCTACGGACGGTTCGCCCGAACGCTTTAGCCGCGGTGATGTGCCATCGGTCCTTCGTAGTGGACAGGACCGTGTGGGTCGATGTGGACGGTCGCGCCGCGCAGGCGGGGGATCGCGTGGAGAAGTTCGTGCTCGACCTCCTCGGCGATCATGTGCGCGTCCTGGACGGTGAGCTCCGGCCGGACCTGGATCTCGAGCTCGGCGTTCAGCGCGTGTCCCGTCCACCTCGCCTTCGCCGACGTGACGTGCTCGACGCCCTTGACCGACGCGGCGACCGACTCCACGAGCGGGACGGTCGTCTCGTCGGTTCCGTCCAGGATGCGGCGGAACACCGTCTTGGTCGCGTGCCACAGCACGACCAGGATCGCGACCGTGATGACGAGCCCGGCGATCGGGTCGGCGCGGTCGTATCCGAGCGCGACCCCGATCGCTCCGGCGAGCACGCCGAGCGACGTCAGCCCGTCCGTCCGGGCGTGGTGCCCGTCGGCGACGAGCGCTGCGGAGCCGATCCGCTTGCCCACCCGGATGCGGTACATCGCGACGAGCTCGTTGCCGGCGAACCCGACGATCGCCGCGGCCATCACCCAGGGCAGGTGTGTGACCTCCCGCGGCTCGATCAGCCGGTTGACGGCTTCCCACGCCGCGACGGCGGCCGACGCCGCGATCACCAGCACGATCATGATGCCGGCCAGGTCCTCCGCCCGCTCGTAGCCGTACGAGTAGCGTTTGGTCGGCTTGCGCCGGCCCACGACGAACGCGACCCACAGCGGGATCGCCGTGAGCGCGTCGGTGGCGTTGTGGATCGTGTCGGCGAGGAGGGCGATCGAACCGCTCAGCGCCACGATGAAGGCCTGGACACCGGCGGTCGCGCCGAGCGCGACGAGCGAGACCTTGACGGCACGGATCCCTCGGTCGCTCCCGGCCAGCGCGACGTCCATCCCGCCGTGCGCGTGACCTCGTCCGCCGTGGTCGTCGTGCCGTTCGACCTCGTCGAGCGCGCCCATGGCCAGATGGTATCCACGCGTTGTGACGGCTATGCCTAGACCTTCGGTGAGTCGGCTACGTCCGGATGCGGGGGAGCGCGTCGAGCGCGGCCGCGACCTCATCTTCGCGCCACAGGGTCGCCCACCGGTCCACGATGATCCCGTCGGCGCCGATCAGGTACAGCCACGGCTCGGTGAGGTTGCCCTCGCGGAACAGCCAGTCGGCGGCGGCCTTGTTGATCACTCGGTTGTCCTCGGTGTGGTCGCGCCAGATCTCGACGTGAATGAACTCGGCTCGGTCGTCGTACCGACGCGCGAGGTCCTCGACGACCTCGGTGACCGGTCCGCAGAACCGGCTCGGGCAGTAGACGGGCGTCGAGAAGATCACGAGGGCGGGAACGCCGCGGCGGAGCGCGTCGGCGATCGTGGTCTGGTGTAACTCGGGGTCGGGGATCCTGCCGCCAGTCGCGGCGCGTGAGTCGATCGCGCCGGGCGGTGCATCGTCGGAATCGATCGTGAGGTTCCGCGTGGCCAGCGCTTCCTCGCCCGGTGCAGGGTACTGCGGGTCGTCGAGAACGACGAAGCCCGCTGCCGCACGGATCACGCCCAGCCCGTCCACGTCGGCGGTGACGTGCGCCTCCCAAACGCCGGCCCGGTCGAACATCATGTCCTCTGCCTGGTACACGCCGCGCGCCTCCGAGGGCAACGTCACCGTCGGACCGCCGGCTCCGTTCGGCGTCCCCGGCGTCGGGAGGTACACGGCGGTGCCCGCGGGTCCCGGCTGGGGCTCGTCGTTCCCCGACCCCCGATAAGCGAAGGAGACGTCCACCGAGCCGAAGCTCACGAGACGTTCGTCGTTCAACACGAGACCGAACGTGATCCGCTGGGGTGCGCCGACGTAAAGGTCCGACGTTGCCATCACGGCGTTCACGGAGGTCCCGGTCGCCCCGGTCGGCGGAGCGCCCTCGTTCGACGTGCACGCCGTGGCGGCGATGCCGAGGGCCAGCGCAGCGAGGATTGCAGGGCGGCGCATGCGAGTCATCTTCCCCCGGACGCGTGGTTTCGTCAGGAAGGACATGCGGGCGCGCCGATGCCGAGGGCGTCGAGCGCCGTTCGCGTGGCGTCGATCAGGTTCTCGACATCGCGCTGGAAGCGCGGAGGGAGGCCGTCGCGAGCGAGGGCCGCCTCGACGCGCTGCTTCGCCTCGAGGAGGGCAGAGGCCGAGGGGCGATCCCGCGCCTCGGCCTCTGCCGCGATCGCATGCAACGTCGCGTGGGACCTGTCGAGGAACGTCGCTTCCGCCGTGAGCGCGTCCGTCGTCGACCCGAGCTCGCACAGCCCAAGCACCGCTCTGCGTGCTGCGTCCGGCGTGACGACACCGAACGACGACGACGGCGAGGGCTCGCCCGCGTCGAGGTCAGCGCCGCACGCCGCCGCGACCACGGCGAGCGCGAACACGGCGGCCGTGAGCGCCCGTCGGCTCACCTCCCGTCGTTCGGGGCTCGCGCAACGCTCGCTTTGCTCGATCCGCTTCCCCCGCTCTCGGCGGTGGCGCCCTCCAACCGGAGGAGGAACGCCTTGCGCCACTCCCGGCCGCCGTACTGGCCAATCCCGCCGCTCGAGGGCACCACGCGGTGACAAGGGACCACGATGGGGATCGGGTTCTCGTGGAGCGCGTTCCCCGCGGCGCGCGCCG
>CALGFI010000111.1 GCA_937881155.1 uncultured bacterium
ACGTCAACATGGACGCCGACCTGCTCGACGGCGCCAAGACGATGACGACGTTCCTGAACCTGATCGCCACCGAGCCCGACATCGCGCGCGTCCCCGTGATGGTCGACTCCTCCAGATGGGAGGTCATCGAGGCCGGTCTCAAATGCCTGCAGGGGAAGGGAGTCGTCAACTCGATCAGCCTGAAGGAGGGCGATGGGGACTTCCTGGAGAAGGCGCGAACGATCAAGCGGTACGGCGCGGCGGTCGTGGTCATGGCGTTCGACGAGCGCGGGCAAGCCGACACCGTCGAGCGAAAGGTGGAGATCCTCGATCGCGCGTACCGGTTGCTGATCGACCAGGCCGGTTACCCGCCGGAAGACATCATCTTCGACCCATGCATCCTGGCGATCGCCACTGGGATCGAGGAGCACGCCTCGTACGGCAAGGCCTTCCTCGAGGCCACGACGATCCTGAAGGAGCGCTTCCCCGGCGTGAGGATCTCGGGCGGCGTGTCGAACCTCTCGTTCAGCTTCCGCGGGAACGATCGCGTCCGCGAGGCGATCCACTCGGCGTTCCTGTACCACGCGATCCGCGCGGGGTTGGACATGGCCATCGTGAACGCGGGACAGATCGCGCTGTACGAGGACATCCCGGCGGACCTCCTCGAACACGTCGAGGACATCATCTTCGATCGTCGGCCCGACGCGACCGAGCGGATGGTCGCGTTCGCCGAGACGGTGAAGGGCGAGGCGACCAAGCGCGAGGTCGACCTCGGGTGGCGGGACGCCTCGGTGGCGGAACGCCTGAAGCACGCGCTCGTCCACGGCATCGACGCGTTCATCGAACAGGACACCGAGGAGGCCCGGCAGGCGCACGAGCGCCCGCTCGACGTGATCGAGGGGCCGCTCATGGACGGGATGCAGGTCGTCGGCGACCTGTTCGGCGCCGGGAAGATGTTCCTGCCGCAGGTGGTCAAGAGCGCGCGAGCGATGAAGAGGGCCGTCGCATACCTGGAGCCGTTCATGGAGGAGGAGAAGCTTCGGCTGGGTCCTTCGGGCGACCGGTCCAACGGCAAGGTCATCCTGTGCACCGTCAAGGGCGACGTGCACGACATCGGCAAGAACATCGTCGGCGTCGTGCTCGGCTGCAACAACTACGAGGTCGTCGACCTCGGGGTGATGGTTCCCGCCGACGTGCTCCTCGACACCGCGGCCGAGGAGGGGGCGGACATCGTGGGATGCTCCGGTCTCATCACGCCGTCGCTCGGCGAGATGGAGAACGTCGCTCGCGAGATGGATCGACGCGGCCTCGACTTGCCGCTTCTGATCGGGGGCGCGACGACGTCACGCCAGCACACCGCGGTGCGGATCGCGCCCGAGTACGGACAGCCCGTCGTCCACGTCGTCGACGCGTCGCGCGTGGTGGGGGTGGTCTCCGACCTGCTCGACTCCGAACGGCGCATGAAGCTCGACCGGCAGAACCGCGAAGAGCAGGAGCGCCTCCGCCGGCTGCACGCCGAACGGCTGGAGCAGCCGCTGCTTCCCTATCGCATCGCGCTGGAGCGCCGGACGCCGATCGCGTGGCGGCAGGAAGACCTGCCGGAGCCGCCCTTCACCGGGACCCGGGTCCTCGAACCCGACCTCGCCACCCTTCGCGAGTACGTCGACTGGACCTTCTTCTTCACGGCGTGGGAGCTCAAGGGGCGCTACCCCCAGATCCTCGACCATCCACAGCACGGCGCCGCGGCTCGCGAGCTCTTCGAGAACGCGAACGCGTTGCTCGACCGGATCATCGCCGACGGGTCGCTGCATGCGCGCGCGATCTACGGGTACTGGCCGGCGTCGGCGGAGGCGGACGACGTCGTGCTCGCCGGCGGCGTGCGGTTCCCGATGCTGCGGCAGCAGGCCGACCACGGCGACGACCGGCCGAACCGCTCGCTCACCGACTTCGTCGCGCCTGCCGGCGGCGATCTCGCGGATCACGTCGGCGCGTTCGCGTGCACGGCCGGGCACGGCGCCGACGAGCTGACCGCGGGGTTCGAGGCCGACAACGACGACTACTCGGCGATCATCGTCAAGTCGCTCGCCGATCGGCTCGCGGAGGCATGTGCCGAGTGGCTGCACGAGACGGTTCGCCGCGAGTGGTACGAGCGTGGCCCGAAGATGTCGAACGAGGAATTGATCGCGGAGCGCTATCGCGGCATCCGGCCGGCGTTCGGATACCCGGCTTGCCCGGACCACTCGCCCAAGCGAACGCTCTTCGACCTGCTCGACGCGCGATCGATCGGCATGGATCTCACTGAAACGTGCTCGATGACCCCGGCGGCGAGCGTGTCGGGCCTGTACTTCGCCCACCCGGCGTCGCGGTACTTCAACGTCGGGCGGATCGGGCGGGACCAGGTCGAGGACTACGCGCGGCGCAGTCGCATGGACCGCCGGGAAGCGGAGTCATGGCTGCGCCCCAACCTGGCGTACGAGCCGGAGTGAACCGGTCCGCGCCGAGCCGCGGCGCTCAGTGGAACGAGTGCCCGCAGGCGCACGATCCCTGCGCCATCGGGTTGTCGATCGTGAAGCCGGACGCCTCCAGCGTGTCGACGAAGTCGATCTTCGCCTCCGACAGGTACGGGACGCTCATCCGGTCGATCACCACTCGTACGCCGAACTGCTCCTCGCTCACGTCCTTCTCGGTGAGCTGGTCGTCCAGGTACATCGCGTAGCGAAGCCCGGAGCACCCGCCCGGCTGCACGGCAACGCGCAGCCCGATATCGCTCCGCCCCTCCTCCACGAGGAGGTCCTTCACCTTGCCGGCAGCGTTCTCGGTCAGCTGGATCATCGTCGGGTATGCCTCCGTCGGCGTGTCGTTCCGCTCATTTTACCTGCTGCCACGCTATGCAGATCGGTTTATCCGCCGCCTTCCTTGAAGTCGGCGATCTCGGCGCCGGTCACCCGCTCGAGCTCGCTGGGATCCGTCCGGAACACGGCGTCGGGCGTTCCCGCGGCCGCCCACACCTCGTCGTGGGCGAGCAGGTCTCGGTCCAGGAACGTTCGGACCGGGTCCGGGTGGCCGAACGGCGGCGTGCCGCCGACGGCGAACCCGGTCGCCGCGCGAGCCTCCTCGGGGTTCGCGCGGCGCACCGATCGTGCGCCGGCGATCGAAGCCAGCCGGTCGGTATCCACGCGGTTCGCCCCGCTCGTCAGCGCCAACACGGGGCTTCCGTCGTCTGCCATGAACACCAGTGACTTCACGATCTGCGCGACATCGCAGCCGATGGCCCTGGCCGCGTCTTCGGCCGTCTTGGTTCCTTCGGGGAAGCGCCGTACCTCGACGTCGTGGTTCAACACGGCCGCGGCGTCCAGGAACCGGTCGATCGCCTTGCTCATGAAGGGTCACGATACGGGCCGCGGGTACAATCCGCGCCGATCCAGGATCCCTTTCCGCAAGAGGACGTATGTCGATACTCGACCGCACGACGTTGATCGGCATCGCCCACGCCGAGCGCGAAC
>CALGFI010000112.1 GCA_937881155.1 uncultured bacterium
TCGTGCTCGCCGAAACGAGCGCGCACAGTCTAGCGGCGACGCCATCGGCAGGCGTTGCATGCCGCCGTCGAGGCCCTGCTAGCCTCCGGCCCCACGCATGACCGAGCGCGATCCGGATCTGTGGCCGCACATCCTGTCGAAGCTCGCGGCGCACGAAGCGCTCACCGCCGACGAGGCCGCCGAGGCGATGCAAGAAGTAATGGCGGGCGAAGCGACGCCGGCGCAGCTCGGCGGGCTGTTGATGGCACTGCGGACGAAGGGCGAGACCGTCGACGAGGTCGACGGTCTCGCCCGCACGATGCTCGCCTTCGCCAATCCGGTCACTCCTCCTGCTCCCGTGATCGACACGTGCGGCACCGGCGGCGACCGAACCGGCACCTTCAACATCTCGACGATCGCGGCGATCGTCGTGGCGGGCGCCGGCGTTCCGGTCGCCAAACACGGCAACCGGGCGGCGTCCTCCCGCTGCGGATCCGCCGACCTGCTCGAGGCCCTCGGCGTCCGGATCGACCTGCCTCCTGCGGGTGTGGAGCGGTGCCTCGCCGAGGCGGGCATCGCGTTCATGTTCGCGCCTGTGTTCCACCCCGCGATGGGTCACGCCGCACCGGTGCGCCGCGAGCTCCGCGTGCCGACGGCGTTCAACTTCCTCGGTCCGCTGACGAATCCCGCGCGCCCGTTCGCCCAAGTGGTCGGCGTCTCCGACGAACGCATGCTGCCGCTCATGGCCGAGGTTCTCGCTCGGCGCGGCACGCGGGCGAAGCTGTTCCGCGGTGCCGACGGCATCGACGAGCTCACGACGACCGGCCCTTCGAAGGTCTTCGAGGTCGACGCCGGGGCCGTGACCGAACGGTCGACGGACCCCGCCGAGCTCGGACTCTCGCCCGCGACACCGGACGACTTGAAGGGCGGGGATCCCGGCGTCGCGGCGGAGATCGCCTGGGCGATCCTGGGCGGTGAGCAAGGCCCGCGCCGCGAAGTCGTCCTCCTGAACGGGGCCGCCGCGCTCGAGGTCGGCGGTCGCGCCGCGTCAATGGAGGAAGGGCTGACGGTCGCGGCCCGGTCGATCGATTCCGGCGCCGCTTCCGCGACGCTCGAACGCTGGGTCGCCGTCTCAGCTGCAACGAGCGGGTAGCATCGCGCGGCGATGATCCTGTCCGACATCGACATCCGCAAGGAGATCGCGGCAGGCCGAATCGAGATCGAGCCGTTCGACGAGACGTGCGTGCAGCCATCGTCGGTCGATCTCCACGTCGACTCGCAGTTCCGGGTCTTCGCGAACTCGCGATACCCGTACATCGACGTTCGAAAGCCCATGCCCGAGCTCACGGAGCTCGTCGAGGTCGAGGGTCCGGAGCCGTTCATCCTGCATCCGGGAGAGTTCGTACTCGGGTCGACCCGCGAGCGCGTCCGACTGCCCGACGACATGGTCGCGCGACTCGAGGGAAAGTCCAGTCTCGGTCGGCTCGGCCTGTTGATCCACTCGACCGCCGGCTATGTCGATCCGGGCTGGGACGGGTACCTCACCCTCGAGCTGTCGAACGTGGCCAACCTGCCGATCACGATCTACCCCGGCATGAAGATCGGACAGATCTCGTTCTTCAGGCTGTCGACGGCGGCGGAGACCCCGTACGGATCAGGCCGCACGCGGAGCAAGTACCAAGGACAGCGCGGCCCCACGGCGAGCCGCTTCTTCGAGGAGTTCGCGAACGGAGAACGCTCGGAGGGCTAGTCCTCCGGTTCGCCTATCTCCTCGTCGTTTTGCGTCACGGTCTGGAGCTGCCCGCTCCCGCACCGAACTGAGCGGGTTGTAGACCGGGACCGATGCCCATCGCCACGGCGGCCATGGCCGCCTGGGTCCTGTTCGTCACGCCGAGCTTGCGGAAGACCGCTGCGAGGTGCGCCTTGACGGTCTTCTCGGAGAGGAACAGCGCGCGCGAGATGTCGCGGTTGCTCCTCCCCTCGGAGAGGAGCGCGAGGATGTCTGTCTCGCGCTGCGTCAACGAGCTCGTCGGGCGGTGATGCATCTCGCCGTTCTCGACGGAGGTCGCGCCTTCGACCGTCTCGAACAGGTTCTGGATGACCCTCGGCGACAGGACGTTGCCGCCTCCCGACAGCGCGACCTTGATCGCCTGCTCCAGGTCCTCCGGTGTGGCGTCCTTCAGCATGTAACCCGCGGCTCCCTCGGCGAGCGCGCGCCTGACGTAGTGGGCGTGATCGAACGACGTGAGCATGATCACGGGGACGTTGGGCCAGCGTTCGCGCATGTCGTGCAGGAGCTCGAGTCCGTCCAGGTCGGGCATACGCACGTCGACGAGCGCGATGTCCGCGCCCGTGGTGGCCATCGCCTCCATCGCCTCAGCGGCCGAGCTCGCTTCGACGACGTCTGCGTCGCTGAACGACTCGCGTACGACGTGTCCCATCCCACGGCGCACGAGCGCGTGGTCGTCCACGATCAGGATCTTCACGACGTCACTCCTTGATCCACGGGGAGCCGCGCGACGACCCTCGTGCCGTTGCCCGGCGACGACTGGACGTCGAGCGTGCCGTTCACCTCGGCCACGCGGCGGCGCATCATCTCGAGCCCCAGATGACCGGCGTGGAGGCCGGTTTCCTCGGGTGGGAACCCTCGCCCGCCGTCTTCGATCCGAACCTCGACGCCGCTGGCCGACGCGTGAACGTCGACGGCGACGTCGTTCGAGTCGGAATGCTTCGCGGCGTTGGCCACGCACTCTCGGATCACGGAGGTCGCCACGTCGAGCACGGGCCCGGGTACCGAACCCAGATCTCCGTTCACCGACCACTTCGCGCGGAGCTTCCATCGGTCCATTACGTGTTCGATGAGCTCGTTCACCGACCGATGGACCTCATCGGTGCGCGGCGACAACGCCGAGAGCAGCGCGCGGATCTCGTCGAGCGCGGCGCGCAGCTCCGTCGTGGCGTCGGTGATGGCCTTGACCGCGTCCTGCGGGGCAAGGTCGACCCGTCGCGCCTGCCACTCGAGCTCGAGCACGGCGGCGGTTACGACCTGGGTGAGGCCATCGTGGATCGCGTAGGCAAGACGTGTCCGCTCACGTTCGATCGGGTCGTCCGGCGCGACGCCGCCAAGATCCGGCGGTTCGTCCCCCCCGACGCCCGCGGCTGGTGTCGTCCCGTCCACTCGTCTCCTATTCGGTTCGTGGCGAACGGTTCGCGCCTCTAGGCGCGTCCGCACGCCTGGCACTGGCATAGCCGTACCGCTTGCCTCCGTCGGCCGTCCGGACGGCGCCCATCGCACGACCGGGCACAGGCTCCGTTCGGTCTAGTCCTTCTTCGGCCGGTTGGGGCGTTCGCTTGAACCCCCCGGCCGGGAGTGCGGTCACCCGGGCGGCGGGCTACGGAGAGACGGTCCCGAGCGAGCGCGCGACGAGCTGAGCGATATCGACGACATCCGTCCCGTCGCCGCGCGCCTTGGAGCCGTCGTCGAGCATGATCAGGCAATAGGGGCAGGCAACGCCGACGGCGTCGGCGCCCGTCGAGGCGGCCTCGTCCATCC
Source organism: uncultured bacterium (assembly GCA_937881155.1). GTDB lineage: Bacteria > Actinomycetota > UBA4738 > UBA4738 > HRBIN12 > CALGFI01. The sequence continues at coordinate 3,533 of CALGFI010000112.1, forward strand.
GCTCGGCGTTGATGCGCTTGCCGATCCGTTCCTCCATCCACATGCGCGAGCCGCCCGCGCCGCAGCACAGCGCCCGCTCGGCGTGTCGCGGCATCTCGACCAGCTCGACCCCCGGTACGGCCGAGAGGGCTTCGCGGGGATCGCGGTAGACATCGTTGTGCCGGCCGAGATAGCAGGGATCGTGGTACGTCACGCGTGCGGGCACGCGGCCGCTCGGCAGCAGGCGGCCTTCATCGATGAGGCGTCCGAGGAGCTGCGAGTGGTGAACGACCTCGTAGCGCCCGCCGTAGTCCGGGTATTCGTTGCGGAGCGTGTTGAAGCAGTGGGGGCAGTTGGCGATGACCTTCGTTACTCCCGCCCCGTCGAGCGTCTCGACGTTTCGCTCGGCGAGCGTTTGGAACAGGTACTCGTTGCCGATCCGGCGGGCGGGATCGCCGGTACAGAGCTCGCGAGGCCCGAGGATGGCGAACGACACCTGAGCGCGCTGCAGCAGCAGTGCGACCGCCCGCGAGATCGCCTTCGCCCGGTCGTCAAACGAGCCCGCACAGCCGACCCAATAGAGGTACTCGGGAGCCCGCTCGCCATCGCCGATCACGCGGACGTCAAGCCCGTCCGCCCACGACGCGCGCTGCGCCTGAGGCATCCCCCACGGGTTCCCGGCGCTCTCGAGCGCGCGAAGCATTCCGCCCGCCTCCGGCGGGAAGCGCGATTCGGCCATGACGAGGTTCCGGCGCAGGTCGACGATCGTGTCGACGTGCTCGATGTCGACGGGACACTCGTGCACGCACGCGCCGCATGTCGTGCAGTCCCAGACGACCTCCTCGTCGACGATTTCCGGGACGAGCGGGGACGCTTCAACGGTCTCTCCGCGGCCGCGAGCGCGTAGAAGATTGGGCCCCTCGGCGAGCAGATGGTCGCGGAGGTTCATCACCAGGAGCTTCGGCGACAGCGGCTTGCCGGTATTCCACGCGGGACATGCCGCCTGGCATCGCCCGCACTCGGTGCACGCGTATAGGTCGAGGGTCTCCTTCCGCGTGAGGTCGGGAAGCGTCGCCGCGCCGAACCGAACGTCGTCATTCGCCGCGGCCGCCTCGACATCGACCCGGAGCGGGGTGAGGTAGCCGAGCGGCTTCGTCTGGGCGAAGAAGACGTTGATCGCGCTCGTCGCGATGTGCAGGTGTTTGGAATAGCCGATGTAGACGAGGAACCCGAGGATCAACGCGACGTGCGACCAGAGCAGCAGCCACATCGTGGCGCGGTGTACTCCGGGCGACATCCACTCGAACAGCGCGGATGCGGCAGTCGACAAGGGAGTCCACCACCAGTCGGGGGCCAGACCGAGCGCGATCCGCGCGCCACGGCCGAGGAGCAACGTCGCGATGATCAGGAAGATCAGGGCGAGGATCCGGTACGCATCGCCGTGGTGGCTGCCGACGAACCGCTCGGGTCGCTGCACGAGTCGGATCCA
>CALGFI010000113.1 GCA_937881155.1 uncultured bacterium
AGACGCCTTCGCCGGTACCGACCGAGTCGCCGTCGCCGGAGACGCCGGAGGAACCATCTCCCGACCCCGTCCCAACGGTCCCGCCGCCGCCGGCCTGGAGCTTTGACCTGTCCTCATCTGTCGGACTCGGAGCCGGGCAATTCGAGCAGACCTCGTCGAAGGTCAGCGGCAGAGCAGGACAGCACGTGATCTTCTCGGAAACCGCCGTAGCGCCTCGATCGGATAGCACCGGTTCACGGATGGGTTGGGTGCACGTGGAGTACTGGGGTTCGATGCACGACTCGTCCGGCATGGCCGGGCTGTGGCTATGGGTGGACTCGCCCGAAGGCAGCTATCGCTTCGACGGGAGGGGAACCCTTATCTCCGTAACCGGTGCCAAGGGCGAAGGAGTCACCTATGTGTTCTCGGGCAGCTATGCCCTCGTGGAGCAACCAGTTCTTTCGTCTGACACAACGGCGGACGTCGCGCTCAACGACGGCACTTTTGAACTGCGGCTCCGGTTCTGGCTCGACGCGAAGTCGCTCTACTCGACATCGCTGAAGCTATCCGAGGCCTGAATCGACTCGAACGACTTCGCTGTTCCATCCAGTCGTATGGCGCTCGTCGGGCACCATCGTCGCGACGTGTCGCCAACGGAAACATCCGGAGCGAGATCTTCGTCCGGCCAGCGAACCTGTCGACCATCCGTTCGTTCTCCTCAGTGATGGGCTCAGTAGAGGGCGCTAGAAGGCTGTCACGCCGTTCGCACGTCGTGTGGGCGTCGGCAGCGCTCGATCCGGAACCGGACGATCCCGGCGGCGGTCTCATGGGTCGCTGTAGATCGTGACGTTGGTTTGCCCCAGGTGCATGTGATGCCTAGGGTTAGCGCCTCAGCGTTCGGCAGGGAGGGGAGAGGGGATGTTCGAGCGACGGTATCTCACTGCAGGTGAAACGCGACGGCGGCTGACTTCGATCCTTGTTCTTTCGTCCGCGATCCTTCTGGTCATGCTGTTCCTAGCCCCGCCGGCGTCAGCAGCGACCTGCGTGTTCGATGACCCAAATAACGAACTCGAGGTAACGATGGCGGCGGGACAAGGGCTGACGTTCTCAATCGGGCCCACCAACACGATCCTGGTGAACGGGAATGAAACCGATGTCGCTCCGTGTGACGTGGGCACGACCGTCCTCACGACGGGTGACATCACGGCGATCATTATCACCGGGACGAGTGGCAACGACTCGCTAACCATCAGTCAGGCGGGAACCGCAACGTGGCCCGATACGATCAACTTCACGTTCGACGGCGAGGCCGGAACGGACACGCTCACGATCACCGGTGACTCGACAGCCGACACCATCGTCTTCGGCAGCACCGGGATCAATCTCGACGCCACAGGGAGCAATGACATCGCCGTCAGCGACACTGAGACGTTCGTCGTGAACGCCGGTGGGGGTAATGACACCGTCTCCGGTGGTGGGGGCGGCACCCCGAGCACGGGCAGCGCCTTCACCTTGGCGATGACGATCAATGGCGAAGCCGGGAGCGACACCCTCACGGGTGGCAACGGCAACGACACCATCAACGGCGGCACCGACACGAGCAACGACACGATGAATGGCGGCGCTGGCACGGACACGCTTACCTACGCCGGCGTCGCGACCGCCGTCACGGTCAACCTCGGCACGACGACCGCTCAGAACACCGGGGGAGCGGGGACCGATACGATCTCGAACTTCGAGAACCTGACCGGCGGCTCCGGGGCGGACACGCTGACCGGCTCGGCCGCCAACAACGCGATCATCGGCGGCGCGGGCAACGATACTGTCAACGGCGGTGCCGGTAACGACAGCCTCTCGGGCGGGGATGGCGACGACACCCTGATCGGCGGTGCCGGCAACGACACGATCAACGGCGACGCCGGGACCGACACCGTGAGCTACGCGGGCACGAACGCCGCCGTCACCGTGAACCTGTCGCTCACGACGGCCCAGAACACCGGTGGCGCCGGGACCGACACCATCACCAACACCGAGAACGCGACGGGCGGCAACGGGAACGACACGCTTACGGGCTCGACGGCGAACAACGTTCTCAACGGCGCCAACGGCAACGACGTCCTCAACGGCGGCGACGGCAACGACGTCCTCACCGGCGGCGACGGCTCGGATACCGCGGCGTACGCGGGAGCGGCCGCCGCGGTGACCGTCGACATCGCAGCTGGAACCGCTTCGGGCCAAGGCACCGACACGCTGTCCGGGGTGGAGAACGCGACGGGGTCCGCGTTCAACGACACGCTCGTCGGGAGCAGTTCGGCCAACACGCTCCGTGGGGGAGGCGGCGACGACAACCTCACGGGCGCTGACGGCGACGACACGCTGGGCGGTGGAGGCGGGAACGACACCGCCAAGGGCGGCTCGGGTGACGACTCGGTCAGGCTCGGCGCTGGCGACGATGCCTCTCGCGGAGGCGGAGGGAACGACACCCTCCGGGGCGGCGGGGGCAACGACGCCCTGCGGGGCGGCGCCGGGAACGACACCCTCCGTGGAGGCGCCGGCAACGACCTCCTGAGGGGAGGCCCGGGTAACGACACCTGCAAAGACGGCCCTGGGAGAGATTCGGTCGCCGGCTGCGAGAACTAACGCGAAACGGACTTGGGAGCGGGATCGGCTTTCGGTCTTCGGATCGAGGCCGGTCCCTGCTCCTATGTGAACCGTAGACGCAGGAGGAACACGTCCCGATCACCGGCGTTGGCCTGTCCCTCGAAGACTCCATGCGTGGTGCCGGTGACGTAGAGCGAAGTGGCGTCGATCGCCGCACCGTACGCTCGGTCGTAGTCGATCGTGCCGAGCTGCATCGTCCAGATCGGAGCTCCTTCCTTCCGGAGGTAACGGCTGGCGAACACATCGGTCTCACCGATCAAGCCGGGTTCCGGCGTTAGGGCTCCGAGCGTCGATCCGACGACGTAGACGCCGCTCCGCCGAGCGACGATCGCGGCGGCATCGTCGTCGGCCGCGGTCCCGAACTGGTGGGTCCACGCCGCGGTGCCGTCGGAACCCATCGCGTGAACGAACGCGTCGAGACCGCCCGCGGCCTCCTGGTCCGGGAACGTCGAGTCGGTGGTTCCGCCCACGAACACTTGCTGCTGCTTGAATGCGGCGACCGCCGTGGCGACGTCGTCACCGATCGTTCCAAATTGTCGCGTCCACGCGACCTGTCCGTCTCCCCAGTACGCGCGGACGAACGCATCCGCGTCCCCGACCGATGAACCGCCTTGCAGCGATCCATTCGTCCAGCCGGCCGTCACCGGGTGGATGCCGCGAACGGCGAGTGCGCGGATCTCGTCCGTGCCGGCGCTTCCGAACTGGCGGATCCACACCCGGGTGCCATCGGGCGAAAGCTTGGCGATCCAGGCGTCCCGCCCTCTCGCCCCGGCTCCCGGTCTCAGAACTCCGTCCGTCCAGCCGGCCACGTACACACCGGAGGTGGGCGTAGCGGCGATCGCCGTCGCCTGCTCGTCGGCCCGGGTTCCGAACTGGATGAGCCACTGGAGGTTGCCGGACGTGCCGAAGCTTGCCACGAACGCATCGTCGCCGCCGCGGGCCGTCTGACCCGGCAGGCGTCCGTCGGTAAAGCCGCTCACGTACACACGGTCGCTGGCCGCGCTCGCGGCGAGGGCGTGGTCGATCCCCGCCGATCCGAACTGTCGGGTCCAACGGACCTTGCCGTCACGGTCGTACGCGCGGACGAAGACGTCCGATCGGCGGCGGTACGTCTGGCCGAGCTGGAAATTGGTGAACCCCGCCACGTACGGGCCGTCCCGCCCCGCCGCCGCCGCGTACCCCAGGTCGTACCGGCTCGTGCCGAACTGACGCGCCCACGCCAGCGAGGCCGACCCGGCGATCGATCCACAGTGGACGACTGCCACCAGACACGCCTCGACGAGCTCGTCCAGCCGCTCCTGCTGCCACGTGTTCCAGAAGTCGGAGTGCATGGACCAGTAGGGACCGCTCGAGAGCGTGAGCCTCACCGAGCCATCGGCATTCGTCGGGTTCATGACGCCGTAGTGGATGCGTTGGCTGAGGCGAGGAAGGACGTGCGGGAAACCCGCCGGGCAGGCTCCACCGACCTGATACACGACGCTCCCCAGCTCGAGACCGACACCATCCCAACAGTTGGGAAGATTGACGATCGCGATGATCCCGTCCACGAACGCGTACTGCGACCACTCCGAGCAGTCGTAGGGAGCCTCGCGACGGGGCGTCTTCACCTCGCGGGTCTCCCCGCAGTACCACCGAACATGCGGATTCTCCGCGGCGGAAGCGGCATTGAGGTTGCCGCCGATGACCTTCAACCCGGCGGGGATCGTCTCGGTCTGCTGTCCCGCGTTCCCCAGGTAGTAGATCCGCATGGCTTTCGGCTCGATCTGCTTGCCGTTCATGTATGCCGTTGGCGCCCAGTACGGCGCGGTGTCGCTCGAAGGCCGACAGATGGTCCTACTCGACAGGAGCTCGTTGACGGTCGAGAACGCGTCGGCGGACACGTTGCCGAAGAAATCGTGCAAGTGTGACGCGCCGGGTTGGCCGGGGAACACGATCGGATCGTCAGGCAGGGTGTGTGTGTACCGGCAACGAACGACGAACTGCCCGACCGCCCCCGCCGCCTCCGCCTTGAACGGCGGCGTCACCAGGGAAGCCACCACGAGGGTGCCAACGACTACGGCAGCGATGACGCCGATACGGTGAGAGCGATCCGCCGCGGAGGTGGGCCGGGGCACACGATTCACGGCGGCCCATCCTAGTCGCCACCTGGTGGGCCAAGGCCGTCCGCAGCGGAAACGAGCGCACGGATCCTCGCAACCTTTGGCGGTCTGAGCACGTTGTCTACTACAGAGAACGCGCTCCGTGTTGCGTTTGCCAGGAGGCGAGCGTCACGGCGCTGCCGGAAGGGGGGGCCGGATGGGTCTCGTTGGTGCTCGGATCCGTCGAGCGAGCACGCATTCCATGGTGCTCTCGACCGCTCTATTTATCGTCATCGCCCTGGTGGTTCCGATGGCCGGTGTTGCCGTGGCCAATCACGGCTCGCGAACGCTCCAGCTCACTCCGGAGACGGACGACAACCCGGTCGCCACCACCCACACCGTGACCGCCACGTTGGACGCCGCGGCGGACGCGACGTCGGGCACGATCGAGATCGACTTCGAGGTCAACGGGCCAGGCGACCCGGATACGCCCGATGCCTACTCCCCGACGTCGCCCGACTTCACCTGTGACATCACGTCGGGGAACAGCAGCTGCACCATCTCGTACTCGAGCACCGTCGTGGGCACGGACGAGATCGACGGCTGGATCGATCACGACAAGGACAACGCCACGCTGACCGGTGAGCTCGACCAGGCAGAGGGGCCCGACGCGGGGAACCCCGCGGTCGGTGAGCCGAGTGGCGGCGTCGACGCTCCGGGCGGCACCGCGGAGCCGGATACCACCGACGTCGTGACGAAGACGTGGGTCACGGCTCTTCCTGCGGGCACGACGTTGGATTGTGACGACGCGAGCGGCAACGACACGGAGACGAACCCCGTCACCGGAGCGGGCTCGCGCGAGACCTACACGTGCACCGTGATCGATACCGCGCCGAACCCCGACGTGCCGGTCTCGGGTGCCAGGATCGATGTCGAGAACCTGAACGGCGCGAACGACCCCGACAACTCGGCGGCGGCCGGCACGCCCGACTTCAACGACGCCTGCACGACGGGTGGGAACGGCAGGTGCACCGTCACCATCGCAGCGACCGAGTCGCAGGCCGGGGCCGCCGACATCTGCTTCTGGATCGACGAGGACGTCGACAACGTCTTCAACCCCGCCGGCGCGGAGAACGACGGCGGAGACTGCGAGGAAGCGGTCAATGCGCCCGAGAACGACGACAAGACGGACACGGTCATCAAGACCTGGGGCGTTCTGGAGCCCCGGAACATCGACGCGAGGCCCGAGACGGCCACGAACGCTCCGGGGACGGTCCACCGCGTCACCGCTGTCGTGACCGATCGGGAGGGGAACCCCGTTACGGGAGTGAGCGTTACGTTCACCGAGAGCGGAGTCGGCACGTTCGTGGGAGGCGGGTCGACGGCCACGGCAACGACCGACGACCGAGGCCGGGCCACCGCCGAGGTGACGACGCAGACGACCCAGACCGGAACCCAGACGATCACGGCCAGCCTGCCGACCGCGGGCGGCGTGGACGAGTGCGAGCGGGCCGCGGGCGATCCCACAGGCGCTCCCGCGGGGAACTGCAGCGACCAGGTCACCAAGACGTGGGCCGTGTGCCCCGGCTTCGAGGGCGACCCCCGCAACCAGGTGGTCGGGACGTCCGGGGACGACGAACTGGTCGGTACTCCGGGCAGGGACGTCATCTGCGGCCGTGGCGGGGACGACGTCATCCGGGCCCGCGGCGGGCGGGACCTGGTGCTGGGCGGTGCCGGTGACGATCGCATGAGAGGCGGCCCCGGCAACGACAAGCTCCGGGGCGGCAGAGGACCTGACACGGCGATCGGCGGCCGCGGTATCGACGTGTGTCGGAGCGCGCGGGTGAAGAGGGGCTGCGAACGATAACTACTGCTCGCCGGGGTCCTTGCCGGGTAACACGAGCACGGCAGTCGTGACCCGTCGCTGTTGACCGTCGGATGGCCGGTTCACGACGTCGCCCTTGACCACCATCGTGCTCGAGCCGCCGCCGTCGAGGTTCAGCGCGTCGACGGCGCCGAGCTTTCGCATCCTATCCGCGAGCTCGCGAAGCGATGAGCCGACCGACCATCTCGGCTGCCGGCCGTCGATCACCACCAGCAGGAGGCGTTGGTTGGACGTCCACCCGATCGCCGTCCGCGGGTTGCGGTTGCAGAGTTGGGTGAAACACGGGTCGAAGGCGACCTGTCCGTCCTGAAGAAGCACGGGCAATCCACCGATGACGTCGAACACGTCGTCCCACCCGAGTGCCCATCGAACTCGCATCGACGCGCCCGGCGTCATCGCGAGTAGTTGCGTCGCCTCGTCCGTCGCAGGCGCCGCCGAGAGCACCACACCGCCGCTCCGCGGCATCGCTTGCTCCGTGCACCCGACCTCGTCGACGACGTGATCCACGAAGACGCCCCCCGGATCGGTAGCGGGCGACGTCTGCGGCAACAGGCGAACCGAGCATGTGAACGGGGGCGGGGCCTCGAGCGTGCCACCCAGCGGGGAGAACGCCACGATCTCGCCCGGCGTCGGGCCTCCATGGTTCCACCGGTCGACCCTCAACGTCTGTCCGGAGGTCTGGTTCGTCACCGTGACGTCCATTCGTGGCGTCCCCACGAACGCGTCCGTCTCGTCGCGTCGAAGGGCGAAGAACGCCGAGCCCGGTCCGGAGGTCTGCACGAGATCGCCGTCCTGCGCGAACGCGTGAACCATCCGGCCGACGGTGCGGACGCTGAAGTCACCGTTCGTCGCGGCCAGCGCGTCGTGCGCCCTGGCGATCCCGCTCGTCTCGCGCCGCGCGGGCATCCTGCGCTTGGCAAGCGCCATGTCGACCGTGACGGCCTTCGACGGATCGATCTTCAACACGAACGTCCTCCGCGGCACCTGACGTTCGACGATCCGGGTGAACAGCACCCCCGGCGCGATCTTCTTCGTCCGAACGATCGGGCGGAGCGACTTAGGGCCGTCCGAATCACCTTTGCCCGACGGGGCAGCGGCGAGTGCGACCAAGCAGGCGAGGGCCGTTGCCAGGAGCACCGAACGCCGGGTGGTAGGTTTCACGGCCGGCCATCCTAAAGAGGTCTCGTGCGTCGAACCACTCTCGTGCTCGTCTTGCTGGTGGGCGTCCTGACGGCGGTGGACATCGCACCCGTTCGTGCTCAGATCACGCCCCAGGCATCGGCGAACGGCCTGCTGGCGTTCCGCTCGGACCGGGACGGGGACGCCGAGATATTCACCATGAGCGCAACCGGTGAGGGGCCCGTCAACCTCACCGACAACGAGGGGATCTCGGACTCGCAGCCCGCGTGGTCACCGGACGGGCGGCGGATCGCCTTCGTTCGACGCAAGCCTGAGACGGCCCGACCCGACCTGTTCGTCATGACCGCTGCCGGCAGAGGACGAACCCGCCTCACCAGGACGCCGGCACGGGAGCGTGACCCGTCGTGGTCGCCGGACGGAACGCGCATCGTCTATGCCGCCCGGACCACCCCGGGCGACCCCTTCCGCATCTTCGTGGCGAACGCGGACGGCTCCGGGCCCGTTCAGCTCACGACGCAGGGCAAGGGAGCCGTCGACCGATCGCCCGCGTGGTCGCCCGACGGCACCAGGATCGCGTTCGTCTCCGATCGCGACGGCGGCTTTCCGGAGCTCTACCTGATGAACGCCGACGGCAGCGGCGTACGACGGGTGACAGTGAACTCGTTCGTCGACGGCAACCCGACGTGGTCGCCCGATGGCTTGACCATCGCCGTCGAACGGTGCTGTCCGAACGGTTCGTCCGAGATCTACGCGATCGACGTCGCCACGCGGGTCGAGGTGAATCTCACGAACAGCCCTTCGCAGATGGACTTCGACCCCTCGTGGTCGCCCGACGGCACGACGATCGCGTTCGCCTCGTTCGTCGTGGGGGAGGGCAACGTCGACATCTGGTCGATGAACGCCGACGGCTCAAGCCCGGTGCGCTTGACGACTGACGCAGCCGTCGACCTGTCGCCGGACTGGCAGCCGCTACCGGTGTGAACGATCGTCGGCCCTAGAGCTGACTCGAGCTATTCCTCGGCGTTGCGGCGCGACCTGGGGAACACTCGCGGGATGAAGTGGACATCGTCGTACCGGTCCGAGGACCACGGTGCGAGGGGCGCCATGGTGAGGCGCGCGAGCTCTACGAGCGCGCTGTCGTAGTTCACCCGCCACCCCGCGAAGTCGCGCCAGCACTGGTCACGGTCGGTTCGCACGGGTACGCCCTGGTTCGCTAGCCGGTCGTAGGCCTCGTCGAACTCCTCACGCCTGATCGAGATCGGATCGTCCGGTCGAGGGTCGTGGTCGACGGGGATCTGGAAGAACGTGGCGAGATGCCTCAGGCACAGGTATCCCGAGCGGATCATGTACTGCGGTTCCGGTATCCGCGGCGTGTCGATGGACGAGTCGTACAGAGACGCGCCGTCCAGGATCGCGCCCGCCGCGGTGATCCACGACTGGTCCGAGTGCGTCGAGCGGAAGAACGCCAGCATGGGGAGCGCGCTGTGGCTCTCGTCGACGTCGGTGAACCAGTCCTCCCACTCCGCGAAGAGATCGCCGAGGTTCTCGAGCCGGCCCACGATCCACGCGAGCTCGATCAGGTACACGCCCGTCGGCGGTTGGCCGGCTCGCACCTCGAGCTTGGCCACGCCGCGCTCGCGACGTTGGAACCCGTTGTACAGGCTGGGCAGATAGGTGATGAACAGCGCGAGGAATACGAGGCCTGTGCCCCCCGCGACGAAGCCGAGGATCATGATCGGCGCGTCCTCGCGAGTGGCGAAGCCGAGCGTGAACATCGACGACCCCGCGATGGTGAACGCCTCGATCGGGCTGAAGCTCCCGAGCGCGTAGAACATGGCGGTGAACCCCACGAGGAGGATGGCGATCCACACGACCAGCACCGTGACGAGCGCGACGGGCGCGTAGTACGCCATGACGCGATCGCGCATGTCGTAGTCCTGCCGTTCGCCGGCCCACAGGCGAAGAATCCTGCGAACCCCGATGAACACGATCCGCGGGACCGTGGCTCGGAGCGCGCGAGGAACGAGGAACGTCCGGATGACCGATCGGACCGCCCACAGCACCACCGCCGCGCCCGCCAGGAACAGCAGC
>CALGFI010000114.1 GCA_937881155.1 uncultured bacterium
ATCGTCTTCGCGTCCGCGATCGAGCGCGCGAACTCCTCGACGGTTCGGGGTCCGATGTCGAGGCCCTTCATGCCGGCCGGGATCGCGCTGGCGGGGACGGTCTCGCGGCTGGCGTCCGCGGTAACTTCGGATGCCGCGACGACGTCCTCCGGCAGCTGGATCAGGACGCCTCGTTCCGCCGCCCGGGCACGCGCCTCCCGGACCTCGCCGAAACTATCCGGTTCCACGAGGCTGTCGCCGATGGCTCCGCCGTCCGCGGCGAGAAACGTGAACGCCATCGCGCCGCCGATCAGGATGGCGTCGACACGCTCGACGAGCGCGACGATCGTGGCGAGCTTGTCGGAGACCTTCGCCCCGCCGAGCACGGCGACGTACGGTGTGTCGGGATCGTTCAGCAGTCGCGAGAGCGCCTCCACCTCTCGCTGCAGGAGCCGCCCGGCAACGGCGGGTCTCCCCTCTTTTACGAACAGCTCGGCAAGCGCGGCGACCGAAGCGTGCGCGCGATGCACGGCGCCGAACGCGTCGTCGACATAGGCATCGGCGAGGTCGGCGAGCTCCCCGGCGAAGCCGGTGTCGTTCGCCTCCTCGCGTGGGTCGAACCGCAGGTTCTCCAGGTAGACCACGTCGCCGGGCTCGATGTGCCCGCAAACCGCCCGGACCTGATCGCCCACGACCTCGTCGAGCGCCTGAACGTCGCGCTCGAGCAGCTCGCTCAAACGATCGGCGACCGGAGCCATCCGAAGCTCGTCGCGTGCCTCGCCCTTCGGACGGCCGAGGTGCGAGGCGACGACGAGCGACGTTCCCGCGTCCAGGAGCTCGGTCAGCGTGGGCAGGCTCGCTCGAACCCGCGCGTCGTCGGTGACGGCGCCGTCTTTCAGCGGGACGTTGTGGTCGACGCGGGCGAAGACGCGACGCCCGCCGATGTCGCCGAGGTCGTCGAGGGTTCGAAGCGTCACGTCACCGCGCTCACAGCGCCGCGGCGACCTTCTCCGCCAGGTCGACGAGCCGGTTCGAATATCCCCACTCGTTGTCGTACCAGCCGACGACCTTCACCATGTTGCCGATGACCATTGTCGACGCGGCGTCGAACGTGCACGACGCCGAGGTACCGACGATGTCGCTCGAGACGATCGGATCCTCCGTGTAGACGAGGAGCCCGCCGCTCAGCGGACCGTCCTCCGACGCGGCCTTGAACGCCGCGTTCACCTCGTCGATCGTGACGTCCCGCTTCAGGGTGACGACGAGATCGGTGACCGAGCCGTCCGGCACCGGAACGCGCATGGCGATCCCGTCCATCTTGCCCTTGAGGTGCGGCATCACCGTGCCGGTAGCCTTCGCGGCGCCGGTCGACGTGGGAATGATGTTGATCGCCGCGGCGCGCGCGCGACGGAGATCCTTGTGCGGCAGGTCGAGGATGTTCTGGTCGTTCGTGTACGCGTGGATCGTGGTCATGAATCCCTGCTCGATTCCGAACGCGTCGTCCAGGACCTTCGCCATCGGAACCACCGAGTTCGTCGTGCAGGATGCGTTCGAGATCACGTTGTGCTGCGCGGGCTCGTACTTGTCGTCGTTGACCCCGGGGACGATGGTGATGTCCTCGCCCTTGGCCGGCGCGCTGATGATCACCTTCTCCGCGCCCGCGGCGATGTGCTTGTCCGCGTCCTCCCGGTTGGTGAATAGACCGGTCGACTCGATCACGATCCGGGCCCCGAGCTCCTTCCACGGCAGGCTCGCCGGGTCGCGTTCCGCGAGGACCCGGAGCTCGTCACCGTCGACACGGATGCCGTTCTCGGAGACCGCGATGTCGCGGTCGAACGTCCCGAGCACGGAGTCGTACCGCAGCAAGTGCGCGAGGGTCTTCGAGTCCGTGATGTCGTTGACGGCGACGACGTCGAGGTCCGAACCTCGTTGCGTGGCTGCCCGGAAGAAGTTCCGCCCGATCCGTCCGAAGCCGTTGATTCCGATCTTCACGCCCATCGCGGTCCTCCTGGAAGGGGAATTTCCACTCTATCGAAGGGGGTTCGGGTGGGTCGCTCGAGACGGTGAGCGCCCTCAGCGATCGAGGTCGCGGTAGTCGACCGACGCCGAGAGGCCCTTGTCTCGGAAGAACCGCGCCAGGTCGTCTGCGATGACGACCGAGCGGTGACGGCCGCCGGTGCATCCGACGGCGATCGTGAGGTACGACTTCCCCTCTGCGATGAACCCCGGAACCATGAACCCGAGAAGTGCGCGGAGCCGCCGCATGAACTCGCGGTAGGTCTGCTGACCGCGAACGTATCTCACGACACGTTCATCGGTGCCCGGCAGCGGCCGGAGGTCGTCGACCCAGTGGGGGTTCGGCAGGAACCGGCAGTCGATGACCAGGTCGGCATCGCGCGGAGCGCCGTACTTGTAGCCGAACGAGATGAGCGAGACGGCGAGCCCCACGTCGGGCGCCGTGTCCGCGAAGGCTTCCCGGATGCGGTCGCGAAGCTCATGGGGCGTGAGGCCGGACGTGTCGATGATCAGGTCGGCGTCGCCGCGGAGGCTCTCCATCATCAGGCGTTCCTTGCGGATGCCCTCGACGACGCGGTCGGCCGGGGCGAGCGGGTGCCGGCGCCGCGTGGCCTCGTAGCGGTTCACCAGGTCCTGGTCCGACGCCTCCAGGTAGAGGATCCGGTAGGGGATGTTGAGCTCGTCGAGCTCCGCGAGGGCCCGCGAGAGCTCGCCGAAGAACACTCCCCCGCGAACGTCGAGCACGATCGCGACCTTGCCAGGGCCGCCCGGCCTCGACGCGAGCTCCGCCATCTTCGACAGGAGCGACGGCGGCAGGTTGTCGACGACGAAGAAGCCCAGGTCCTCGAGGCATCGCGCCGCCTCGGAGCGCCCGGCGCCCGAAAGCCCGGTGATGATCGTGAACCCCGGACCCGACGTGCGACGTCGCGTTCGAGCCGGTTTCGAGCTGCCGGTCGGCTCGGACGATCGATTCGCGTTGCCCGTCCGCGTCCCCTCCGCTCGTTCCTGCACGCTCACGCGCTCTGCCTCCGCTGACCGTTCGCCGAGGCCGCCGTCGTGAGCCGTTCGTGAACCGCCTGCGCGACCCCACGTCCGACGCCGGGCGTAGCGGCGATCTCGTCGACGCTCGCGCGTGAGAGGCGCGCGAGCGACCCGAACCGCTTCAGCAGCGCCTTCTTCCGGCCGGGGCCGACACCCGGCACGTCGTCGAGCGGTGACGCCAGCGCGCGCTTCGCCCGCTTCTCACGGTGGTAGCTGATGGCGAACCGGTGCGCCTCGTCGCGGAGGTGTTGAAGCACGAACAGCGCCTCGGATCCGCGCGGGATCAGCAACGGATCCGGACGGTCCGGGAAGTAGATCTCCTCGAGCCGCTTGGCGAGGCCGATGGCCGGGATGTGGAGACCTTCTTCGGCGAGCACCTTCGTCGCCATCGAGAGCTGCCCCCGGCCGCCGTCGACCACGATCAGCGCGGGCGGGTACGAGAACCGGCGCCTCCGCGACGGGTCGCCGTCACGATCTTTGCGCAGTCGCGCGAACCGGCGCCCGAGCATCTCCTCCATGCTCGCGAAGTCGTCCTGTCCGGGGACCCCGCGGATCTCGAACCTCCGGTAGTCGGATCGCTTCGGCAGTCCGTCTTCGAACACGACCATCGAGCCGACCTTGTCGGTCGGGCCGAGGTTCGAGACGTCGTAGCACTCGATCCGCAGGGGCGCCTGCTCGAGGCCGAGCAGAGCGCCGAGCTCCGACAGCGCTCGCGAACGTGCGCCGAAGTCCGAGGCGCGCTTCAGCTTGTGCCGCTGGAAGTGATCGCGCGCGTTCTGCGCGACCGTGTCCATCAGCTTTCGCTTCGCACCGCGTTCGGGCACGGCGAACACGACCGGTGCGCCCCGCCGCGCGGCGAGCCACGCAGTCAGTACGTCGGCGTCGGCGGGTTCCGTCGGCAGGAGGATCCGCGGCGGAACCTCGGGGCGCTCCATGTAGAGCTCGCGCACGAACGACGCGAGCAGTTGCGGCACGTCGAGGTCTTCGACGCGATCGACCACCCAGCCCTTCCGGCCCTTCACGCGTCCGCGCCGAACGAAGAACACCTGGAACGCTGCCTCGAGGTCATCGTCGGCGACGCCGATCACATCGAGGTCCTGTGGCTGCGTGAGGACCATCTCCTGACTCTCGAGCGCGCGGCGAGCGGCGACCAGCTGGTCCCGATACTTCGCGGCGAGCTCGAACTCCTCGCGGTCGGCCGCCGCCCGCATCTCGCGGTCGAGCCGAGCGAGCACGGGCCGTTCGTTCCCGGCGAGGAAGTCGGCGAGAGCATCGACGTGCCCACGGTACGTCTCCTCGGTCACGCCGGTGACCTCGGGGACGCACGGACCGGCGCATCGGCCGATGTCGTAGTACAGGCACGGTCGTCCCGCGCGGGCGCGCTGCTCGAAGAACGAGTTCGAGCAGGTACGTACGGGGAAGACGCGCGTCAGCGCATCGAGCGTCTCCCGGATCGCGTACGCGTGTCCGAACGGGCCGAAATACCTCACGTTCTTCCTCTTTGCGCCGCGCAGCACCTGAGCGCGGGGCCATCGCTCACCGACCGTCAGCGCCAGGTAGGGATAGGACTTGTCGTCCCGGTAGCGCACGTTGAACCGCGGCCGGTGCTCCTGGATCAGGTTGTACTCGAGCATCAGCGCGTCCACCTCGCCCGAGGCGACGATCCACTCGACGCCCTCGGCGGCGTCGACCATCGCGGCGGTCCTGGCGTGCAGGTCGCGGGCCCAGTAATTGGCCAGACGCTTCCGCAGCGAGCGGGCCTTGCCGACGTAGATCACGCGGCCATCGGCGTCCCTGAACAGGTAGGCGCCGGGCGCATCGGGGATCGTGGAGGGCTCCGGACGGAGGGCGCTCACACGCCCATTGTAGGACCGGCCCGGAACGCTCCTTCCGAAGCGAGACGGGTCGTCACGTGCCGTTCATCAATGAAACCGGGTGAACAGCTGGATCAGCCGACGACGACGGATCCGTTCATCGTCGGATGGACGTCGCACTGGAAGTAGTACTCACCGGCGTCGAGCGGAGGGACGGTGTAGTCGATCCTGTCGCCGGTGACGGTATCGCCGCGGAACAGGTTCTCCGCGACGGTGTCGTCCGTGTAGATCGCGATGTTGTGCGGCACTGTGTCCTCGTTCACGAGGGTGATCGTGCTCTCGGTGTCGGCGGGGAGCTCGATGGTGTCGGTGTCGAACGCGATGTTCTGCGCCGTGACCGTGACGGCCGCGCCCTGGCCGCCCCCGCCGCCACCTCCGGCGCCACCTCCCCCGCCGTCCCCGCCGCCCTCGTCGACGACAACGATGCCGTTCATCGTCGGATGGACGTCGCACTGGAAGTAGTACTCGCCGGCGTCGAGCGGGTCGACGGGCGGGTACTCGACGGTATCAGGGCCACCGAAGATCTCGCCCCGGAACAGCGGATCGGTGAGCTCCTCCGCGCTCGGGTAGATCGCGACGTTGTGCTGATCCGGGTCCTGGTTGTCGAACTCGATCGAGAACGGCTCCCCGGCGGGGACCTCGATGCAACCGGTGTCGAACTCGATCCCACTGGCGGTGATGTCGACGACGCCGTCGACGGCCTGCGTGCAGTCCCCTTCGGGCTCGGACTGCGCGGGCGCCGGCTCGACGGACGGCTCGGGACTCGGTTCGGCGAGCGCGAGGCCCTCGATCTCGCCGTGCGCACCCAGGAAGACGTCCTCGTGCTGGGTGTCGTACCAGGCCAGGTACGCCGTCGCGCCATCGGGCGTGACGGCCACCGACGGCATCGCTCCCGTCGCGGTGTCCGCGCCGGTGTCGATCGGCTCGAACCGCTCGCCGCCGCTCGAGGCGAAGCGCACACCGTTCGTCGCGTCGACCCACGCAACCCACGTTGTGCCCTCGTCGTCGACGGCGACCGACGTTCCCGCTCCCTCTTCCTCTGCGGAACCGGTGGCGACGTCCGACACTGGTACGGCGTCGAACGATCCGCCGGGCGTTCCCCTCGCGACGACGACCTCCTCGCCGTCGTAGTACGTGAGCGCGACGCCGTCGCTGGTTGAGGTCGCCGAAACCGCCTCGCCGGACGCCGAGTCGACCTGCTCGGCGCCCCACCCTCCTTCGCCGCCGCCGGTCGCCACGAACACGCCGCGTCCAGCGACGCCGTACGCGACGGCAGCCTGCCCATCGGCGTCGACGACTGCCGTTCGACACGTGTCGCACCCGCGCGCCGGCGCGATCGCCTGGACGTCCCAACCGGTGCCGCTAGATGATGCGACCTGCACCGACGCGGATCGGTCATTCGACGTGTAGTACGCGATCCACGGCGTGCTGCCGACGACGCCGATCGACACGCCGTACGGCTGCGTCTCGGTCACCTGTTCGATCTGGACCTGTTCTGTCGTGCTCGGGTCGGTCGAGCCAGTCGCGTAATAAGCGCCTGCATCCGAACCCCAGACAGCGTGGAACCGGTCGCCGTCGACCGCGATGTCGAGCCCGGCGACGCTCTCCGCGCTGAGGTCCGCGATCACCGGGTCGAACGCCGGGTTGAACGGGACGTCGACGCCCGTGATCTGCCCCTGGAGGGCGATCGCACCGCGCGTCCAGATCCCGTCCTCGTTCAGGGTCGCCATCAGCACGCCGGGGATCGACGGCGCGCCGACCGGCCTGGTCTGCGGCAGGACCCCCTCGGCCGTCTCCTCCTCGAACGCGAAGTACGCGACGAGCGGCCGTCCTTCCTGATCGATCGCCACCTGGACGTGGCGGCCCGCGTCGTTCAGCGAATCGGCGACCATGGGAACGAAGCGGGTGCCGGATCCGAACTCGACTTCCGCATGTTGGGGCGCGGCGCATGCCGCTGCGATCAGCGCGAGGACGAACGCGAACGGCAGGGCCTTTCGGGGCATGAGCGGGCGCAATCCTACAGGTCGGTTCGAACCACCCGCCTACGAGCGCCCGGTGGAGCCCGCGCCGACGACCTCGAGGGGCAACGTCCCGACGACCTGTTCGAGGAACCGGCCGGTATGCGAAGTGGCGTGCGATGCCACGGTTTCGGGCGTTCCGGCGACGACGATCTCTCCGCCCGCGTCTCCGCCCTCGGGCCCGAGATCGACGATCCAGTCGGCGGTCTTCACCACGTCCAGGTTGTGCTCGATCACGAGCACCGTGTTCCCCTGCCCGACGAGCCGCTGCAGGACGCCCAGCAACTTACGGACGTCCTCGAAGTGCAACCCGGTCGTCGGTTCGTCCAGGACGTACAGCGTGTTGCCGGTGGCGCGCTTCTGGAGCTCCGAGGAGAGCTTGATCCGTTGGGCCTCGCCGCCCGAAAGCGTCGGCGCCGGCTGCCCGAGCTTGACGTAGCCGAGCCCGACGTCCGACAGCGTCTGTAGGTGACGCTTGATCACGGGGATGTTCTGGAAGAACTCGAGCGCCTCGTCGACGCTCATCTCGAGCACGTCTGCGATCGAGCGGTTCTTGTATCGAACCTCGAGCGTCTCGCGGTTGTAGCGGCGGCCCTTGCACACCTCGCAGGTCACGTACACATCGGGAAGGAAGTGCATCTCGATCTTGATCTGTCCGTCTCCGGCGCAGTTCTCGCACCGTCCCCCGCGGACGTTGAAGCTGAACCGGCCGGGGCTGTACCCGCGGACGCGAGCGTCCGGGACCTGACTGTAGAGCGTCCGCACGGCGTCGAACAGTCCGGTGTAGGTGGCCGGGTTCGACCGCGGCGTGCGGCCGATCGGCGACTGGTCGATGTCGATCACCTTGTCGATCTGCTCCCATCCGACCAGCCGGCGATGCTTCCCCGGCAGCGCCCGAGACCGGTACACCTTCTGCATCAGGGCTCGGAGCAGGACCTCCTGCACCAGCGTGGACTTGCCCGAACCGCTCACGCCGGTCACGCAGACGAACAGGCCGAGTGGGATCTCCAGGTCGACGCCCTTCAGGTTGTGCTCGCTCGCGCCGAGCACCTTCAGCCACCGGTCGCCGGGCGGGCGTCGGACCTCGGGTGTGGGGATCACGCGGCGTCCCGACAGGAACGCGCCGGTCAACGAGTCGTCGGCCTCGAGCAGGCCCTTCAGGTCGCCGGTGTAGACGATGTCGCCACCTGCGTTGCCTGCACCGGGACCGATGTCGACGACGTGGTCGGCGGCCGCGATCGTCGCCTCGTCGTGCTCGACGACGATCAGCGTGTTCCCGAGGTCGCGGAGCCGTTCCAACGTGTCGATCAGCCGGCGGTTGTCGCGTTGGTGCAGACCGATCGACGGCTCGTCGAGGATGTACAGCACGCCGACGAGACCGCTCCCGATCTGCGTGGCCAGCCGGATCCGCTGCGCCTCGCCGCCGGCGAGCGTCGCCGACGCCCGCGAGAGCGTCAGGTAGTCGAGCCCCACGTCCACGAGGAACTGCAGACGCTCCCGGATCTCTTTCAGCAGGCGCTCGGCGATCATGTGCTCGCGCTCGCTGAGATCCATCGTGCCGGTGAACGTGAACGTGTCGCGGATCGACATCGTCGTGAGCTGCGAGATGTTGACCCCGCCGACCGTCACCGCGAGCGACTCGGCCTTGAGGCGGGCGCCGCCGCACGTCCGGCACGGCACCTCTCGCATGAACTGCTCGAGCTTGTCACGCTGGGCGTCGGACTCGGTCTCCGCGTGGCGCCGCTCGACCGAGGGGAGCACGCCCTCGTATGTCGTCCAGTACGACCGGACGCGTCCGTACCGGTTCTTGTACCGAACGTAGATCTCCTTGTCGGTGCCGTGCAGGACGACCTCGCGCGCCGTCTTCGACAGCCTCCTCCACGGCGTATCGAGCGAGAACCGGTGCGCCTGCCCGACGGCCTCCAGAACGCGGTACCAGTACTCCAACCTCGTCCCCGCCCACGGCGCGATCGCGCCCTCCTCGATCGACAGGTCCGGGTCCGGGACGAGGAGCTCGGCGTCGACCTCCAGACGGGTACCGAGCCCGTCGCACGTCGGGCACGCACCGTACGGCGAGTTGAACGAGAAGTTTCGCGGCTGCAGCTCGTCGAACGACAGACCGTCGTACGGGCAGGCGAGCTTCTCGCTGTACGTCTGGACGTCCTCGCCGTCGTGGGTCTGCACGGCGATCGCCACCAGGCCCTCGGTCAGCTCGAGCGCGGTCTCCACCGAGTCGGCGATGCGACGCCGGATGTCGGGCTTGGCGATCAGGCGGTCGACGACCACCTCGATCGTGTGCTTGTAGTGACGGGGCAGCCGGATGGGCTCCGAGAGGTCATGGAGCTCGCCGTCGACGCGAGCCCGGACGAACCCCTTCCGCCCCAAGTCCTCAAGGAGCTTCTCGTACTCCCCCTTCCGGCCCCGGACGACCGGAGCGAGCACCTGGAACCGGGTGCCCTCGGGGAGCTGCATGACCTGGTCGACGATCTGCTCGGGCGTCTGACGGCCGATCGGCCGGCCGCACTTCGGGCAATGTGGGTGGCCGATCCTGGCGTAGAGGACGCGGAGGTAGTCGTAGATCTCGGTGATCGTCCCCACCGTGGACCGCGGGTTCTTCGAGGTCGACTTCTGGTCGATCGAGATGGCCGGCGAGAGGCCTTCGATGAAGTCGACGTCGGGCTTCTCCATCTGCCCCAGGAACTGGCGGGCGTACGCGGAGAGCGACTCCACGTAGCGGCGCTGACCCTCCGCATAGATGGTGTCGAAGGCCAGCGAGCTCTTCCCGGAGCCGGACAGGCCCGTGAACACGATCAGCTTGTCGCGCGGGAGCTCGAGCGTGACGTTCTTGAGGTTGTGCTCACGGGCGCCGTGAATCACAAGCT
>CALGFI010000115.1 GCA_937881155.1 uncultured bacterium
TGCCGATCCGGCGGGACCGAGTCGAGCCGGTCGACGACCTCCTCGGGCACGTCGATCCCCGGTACCTGGTCGCGCAGGTACCGGGCGGCCTTGGCCGACCGCGGCACGAACACCCCGGCGAGCACCCAGACCTGCTCCAGCAGGCCGAGATCCGCACATCGAGCCATGAACAAACGCATCTTCGACAGGTTGAAACAGATCTGGGTCTGGACGAACTCGGCGCCGGCCTCGATCTTCTTACCGAGGCGCATCGGACGGAACTCGAGCGGGGGCGCGAAGGGGTTCTCGACCGCTCCGATGAGGAACTCCGGGCGCTGCGTGAGCCGCCGCCCCGACACGTAGGCGCCCTCGTCGCGCATCACGCGGGCGATCCGGAGCAAGTGGATCGAGTCGATGTCGTAGATCGGCTTCGCCTCGGGATGATCTCCGACGCTCACGTCATCGCCGGTCATGCACAAGACGTTCCGGACGCCGAGCGTCGCTGCGCCGAGCATGTCGGCCTGCAGCGCAAGCCGGTTCCGGTCCCGGCACACGAACTGCATGATCGGTTCGATCCCGGCGTCGGCGAGCAGGTGCGCGGCCGCCATCGGCGAGAGGTGCGGGTGCGCCGAGCTGTTGTCGGTGGCATTGACGGCGTCCACCTTCCCCCGAAAGACATCGGCCAGCTCCGCGACAGAACGGGGGTCGGCCGAGTCCGTGGCCTGGAGCTCCGCCGTCACGACGAACTCACCTGCCAACAGCAACCTGTGGAGCTCGCTCCGCGCCGACGGAGCGGCGCTCATCGCTCGCGCTTCGTGCTCGCCGGGTGTCGTCCCGCCGGGTTCCACGCCGCCGGCACATGCTGGTCACGCCGCGTCAGCAGGTTCTCCCACGACGACGTCTCCTGCAGTCGCCAGTCGACCGGTGGCTCGACGTGCTCGATGTGGTCGCGCCACAGCGGCAGCGTCCGCGAGCCCTCCCACGCGGACACCCACACGCACTTCATTTCGGGAACGACCTCGCAGTGACCATCCTGGAGGGTGCCGCCGCACGGGCCGTTCCGCAGGTTCTTCGGACACCGCATCGGGCAGACGAGGCCGGTGGAATGAAGGATGCATTGCCCGCACATCCGGCAGTCCCACACGGCCTCCTTGGTGGCGCGTTCGACCAGGACGATCGCCCTGCGGAACCCGCGCGGCGGCGGAGCCGTTGGCGGTGGCCTTCGGTCGAGCGTGCGAGCCATACGGGCCGGGGCGCGACGCGGGACGCTCAGCTGGCCCGCAGGTCGCTCGCCGGCACCTCCTTCCGCGCGTCGACGAACGGGATCGCTGCGGTCGTCACGGTGAGCGGTCCGTGCTCCGACTCCACCTGGAGGGCGTTCCCCGGTCCGGCCAGATCGATCGGGACCCACGCGTATCCGATGTTCCTCTCGAGCCGTGGAGACCAGATCGCGTCGGTGACCCTCCCGACCCGCTCGCCGTTTCGAACGACGGGCCAGAACCACGAGAGCTCGGCGGGGAGCTCGTTGCCTTCCCATTCGATCCCGACGAGCTTGCGGTCGACGCCGCGGGCCTTGAGGTCCTCGAGCGCTCGCTTGCCGATGTAGTCCTGCGGCTGGTCCTCGACGAGATGCTCGAGCCCCATGATGTGCAGAGGCGTGTCCTCGTGCGTCATGTCGGAGTTGTAGTTCATGATCCCGGCCTCGATGCGACGAGCCTCGACCGGTGCGACCGCGCGGATGCCGAACTCGTCGCCCGCCTCGAAGACCGCGTTCCACAGGTCGTCGCCGCGGTCGGGGTCGAGCAGGTTGATCTCGAACCCCTGCACCGCCGTCCATCCCGTTCGGCTGATCAGGACGGGGATGTCCTTGATGTCGAACCAGTCGCACCAGTAGTACTTCAGGTCGTAGATCGCCGCGCCCACGAGCTTCTCGAGTACCTTCGCCGCCTTGGCGCCCTGCACCTGCATCGGGTACGCGTGCGGGTACGAGACGTCCACGTCCATGTTCGCCTGCGTCGCCACGCCGAGCGCGTACAGGCCGGCGTCCGAGTCGGCAAGCTGCAACCACCATCGGTTGTCGCCGACGTGGAGCAGCACTGGATCGTTCACGATGCCGCCGTCCGGCGCCGTGACGATCATGTACTTGCCCTGCTTCACCGCACACTTCGTCAGGTCGCGGCACGTGAGCGTGTCGACGAACCGGTCGGCGTCCTTGCCGGAGATCTCCACGGTGCGTTCCACGGCGACGTCCCACACCGTGACGTCGTTGAGGAGGGCCCAGTACTCGGTGATGGGGTCGTCGAAGTACGCCGGCAGCAGCATGTGGTTGTACACGTCGTATGCGGTGCACCCGGCCCGGCGGGTCGCCTCGAAGTACGGCGAGCGCCGGTACCACGGCCCGAAGTAGATCGTCGCGCTCTGCTCGAGCATCTCTGGGCGTTCGTTCGCCATCGCCGTCGCGCTCCTCAGCCGCCGCGCTCGCGGCGGGCGGGTTGAATCATCGTTCAAACGGCCGCTGGGCTGCAACGTCAGTTCTGCCCGAGGGAGCGCCCTGGTCAGGAGACCGGGATGCGCTTGTCCGGGTCGACGAACGGCATCTCCACGACCGTGGCCGCCCGGGTACCCCATTCCGTGTCGACCGTGACGCTCGTCCCCAGCGTCGAGCGGTCCGCCGGCAGCCACGCGAACCCGATGTTCCGCTCCAGCCGCGGCGAGTAGATCGCCGAGGTGACCTTGCCGATGCGCTCACCGCCGTCGGTGACGGGCCACTTGACGTTGTTGAGCTCGGGGAAGGGGTCGCCGTCGATCTCGACGCCGTTGATCCTGCGGGTGACGCCTCGGTCCCTGATCTGCCGCAGCGCTCGGAGCGAGAGGCTCGCGTCGTCGGGCAGGTCCCACGCGACGAGTCGCTCCAGTCCCATCTCGAGCGGGTTGTTCTCGTACGTCATGTCGGCGCCCCAGTTGAAGATGCCGCCCTCGATGCGCCGGATGTCCGACGGACCCGTCGGTTTGATGTCGAACTCCTCGCCGGCCGACATGATCGCCTCGAACACGTCGGTGCCGCGCGTCGTGTCCGTGAGGTAGACCTCGTATCCCACCTCGGACGTCCATCCCGTTCGCGTGATGACGACCGGCGCGCCGGCGATCTTGGCCTCGGTCCACCAGTAGTACTTGAGCTCGAGGATCTCCTCGCCGAGGAGCTTCACCATCAGATCCTTGGACCGAGGTCCCTGAACCTGAAGCGGCGCGACGTCGGCCTCCTTGATCGTCACGTTCAGATCCGGGTAGGCGTTCTTGAGGCCTCGCGCGAACAACAACGCGTCCGACGACGCCAGCGCGAACCAGAACGTGTTCTCGTCCATGCGCGTGAGGACCGGATCGTTGACGATCCCTCCGTCGCCATCACAGATCAAGACGTACTTCGCCTGACCGACCGCGCACTTCGACAGATCGCGCGGCGTGAGGAGCTGCGCGAAACGGAACCCGTCGGGCCCGGAGATCTCCAGGCACCGCTCGACCGACACGTCCCACAGCGTGACGCCGTTCAGCAACGCGTCGAACTCGGCTTCGAACGTGTCGAACCGGATCGGGAAATACATGTGGTTGTAGACGGTGAAGCCCTTCGGTTCGTACCGCTGCGTCGCTTCGTAGTACGGCGTGCGCCGGTTCCGCGCGCCGCGCTGCACCTGGCTCATATCGAACGGCATGGCGCCCTCCTCGTGGTCGGTCGGATCGTGCGATCAGGTCGGTTCCCCGGCAACGACGGCACCTGACCTTTGGTCAGGAGAAGTCGTCGGCCGTGAAGACTCGCTCCCCCTCGACGAGCGTGAGCTGCACGCGCGCCTCCGCCAGGCCCAGGATGTCCTGTTCGAACAGGTCGCGGTCCACCACGACGAGATCGGCCAGCTTCCCCACCTCGATCGATCCGGTGTGGTCGTCGAGGTGGTTGACGTACGCGGATCCCATGGTGAACGCGCGTAACGCCGTGGCGAGATCGATTCGCTCATCCGGCAGGAACACATGCGTGGCTTCCTCCCCGACGAGATCCACGTACTCCTCGGGGGCGCGCCGATGCACCGCTACTCCCATCTCCCACATGGGGTTCGCGCTGGACACCGACCAGTCGCTGCCGCCCACGAGCGTCGCCCCGGACCGGACGAGCGAGCCGAACGGATACTGCCAGCTCGAGCGCACCTCGCCGAGGAACGGGATCGTCAGGTTCAGCATCTGGGGCTCGTTCTGCGCCCACAGCGGCTGCATGTTCGCGGCCACGCCGAGCCTGGCGAACCGCGGGATGTCGTCGGGGTGGATGATCTGGATGTGCGCGATGTGGTGGCGGTGATCGTTCTTCCCGTTGGCGCTCCGGGCCGCCTCGACCGCGTCGAGCGCTTCGCGAACGGCGCGATCCCCGATCGCGTGGAAATGGACCTGGAACCCCTCGGCGTCGAGCCGGGTGACGATCCGCTTCAGTTCCTCGGGGTCGACGAACGACTTGCCGCGGTTGTCGGTCGGTTTCCCGTTCCCGTCCAAGTAGGGTTCGAGGACGCCGGCGGTGAAGTTCTCGATCACTCCGTCCTGCATGATCTTGACGCTCGTCGCGGCGAACCGGCCCTCGCGGCCGCGTTCGCGCGCCTCGAGGAGCTCGTCGATCTGCTCCTCGCCCCGGTGTCGATTCCACCACAGCGCGCCGATCACTCGAGCGGTGAGCTCCCCCGCTCGGGCGAACCGGAGGTATGCGTCCAACGTCCGGTACATCTCGTTGACGCCGACGATCGCGTCCTGCCACGCCGTGATGCCGAGCGAGTGGAGATGGCCCTGCGCGACGCGGAGCCCGGCGATCCAGTCCTC
>CALGFI010000116.1 GCA_937881155.1 uncultured bacterium
GGAAGTCGCCCATCGCCGTCAGCGTCGAGGCCGACGGCGTCGGCAGGTACCCGCAGGAGGTCGAGGCGACCGCCTACTTCTGCGCGCTCGAGGCGATGCAGAACGTCATGAAGTACGCACATGCGTCGCGCGTGTCGGTCCGTCTCAGCCAGCGAGACGGCGCGTTGATGTTCGCGGTCGAGGACGACGGCGTCGGGTTCGATCCGCAGGCGGCACGTGGGTCCGGGCTCACAAACATGCGCGACCGTCTCGAGGCCGTCGGCGGCCGTCTGGACGTGCGGTCCATGCTCGGCGGCGGCACGACCGTCAGCGGACGGATACCTGCCGACGGTCGGGAGTTGCCGCCGTGATCGCCCGCCGCCAGATCGGCGGGTCGCTCGACATCAGGAGCCGTCCCGGCGGCGGAACGACGGTCGAGCGAAGGGTTCCCGTGGGAGACCGGGGTTCGAGCTACGAGGGCTTCGCCGCAGCCCAGGCGGACTCGAGCCGGTCGGGACCGAAGACCGCCTTGGGGATGTAGGCGGCCGCGCCACACTCGGCCGCGCGGGGTGCGTACTCCTCTTCTTCGTACGTCGACAGCAACAGAACGACGACGGGCTCACTCTGCCCGTCGAGGATCTGGCGAGTCGCGTCGAGGCCGTTGATTCCGGGCAAGTTCACGTCCATGAGGACGAGGTCCGGCGTGAGCTCACGCGCAAGCGCGACGGAATCCTCGCCGGTCTCGGCCTCGCCGACGACGTCGAACCCCTCCGTCGTCTCGACGACCAGTCGCGCCGCCATGCGGAACGGCTCCTGGTCGTCCACGATCAGCACACGAACGGGCATCCGCGCCTTTCCTCCACGGTCAAGCGTCGCACGGGCCGAGCCCAGCGACAGTGATGCCAGCACCACAGTTGCACCGCCGTGCTACCGCGCGGAGACCGGTCAGCCGGCCGACGCCAGCCGCAGGAACGCCTGTTCCAGGACGAGCCGGGGGTTCAAGTTGACGTCCTCGGCGAGGGCGGCCCGAGCCTCCTCGGCTGCGGCGACGCCACCTGCCGATCGCGCAACCGGCGCGATCGCGGGCGTGACGTCAGGATTCATCAGGACGTCCGACCCGCCTCCCACTACGGCCGCGACCCGATCGCGCAGGAGGGCCGAGACGGCGAGCAGGACGCGGTCGACGTAGTCGCGTTCGGCCCGGCGCACCTGTCGTTTGTGACGCTCCTCGATCCTGCGGATCGCCGCCCGGTAGGCGTCCTCGGGCCGGCCTCGCTCGTCGAGGAACGGCAACAGATCGTCCTTCTGACTGTCTGCCACGTCCTTCTTGTAGCGCTCGGCTTCCGCCAGGACGAGCTCCGCCGCCTCGAGCGCGCCCGCCGGGCCGGCGCCGGCGAGATCGAGCGCGCGAACTGCGACATCGCGGAACGCGAGCCCGTCCTTCTCCGCGGCGAGTCTGCGCGCTCGACCGAGGTTCCCCCCGGCGAGCCGAGCGGCCAGCCCGGCGCGTTCCGCGTCGACACCCTCCATTTGAAGCGCGTCCGAGACGAATCGCTCGGATAACGGAAGGAACGACACGACGTGACAACGTGAGACGACCGTCTCGGGGAGCTCGTCCGGACGAGCCGAGAGCAACATGATCACGGTGTCCGCAGGCGGTTCCTCCAGAATCTTCAGCAGAACGTCCGCCGCCGCGAGGTTCAGCCGATCTGCCTCACGGATCACGAACACCTTGCGTCCGGGTTCGGGCGCGGTTCGGTACGCGGGGTGCCAGACCTCCGAACGGACCGTGTCGACGTGGATGTCGCGCCCTTCCGGCTCGACGACGACCTGGTTCGGGTGCTTGTCGGCGAGCGCGAGGCGGCAATCGCGGCAGTCGCCGCAGCCGCCGACGTGACACAGGAGCGCCGCCGCGAACGCGCGGGCGCCGAGCGTCTTCCCTCCGCCCTCGGGACCGGCGAGCAGGTACGCATGGTGCGGACGTTCGGCCGCCCGGCGGAGGAAGGCGATCGCCCGCTCCTGTCCGGGGACGCGATCCAGGACGGGAAACTCAGTCTCCGTTCTCCTCACGCTCCTTCACCACGTGCTTCAGCGCCTCGACGACCTTGTCGTGAACCTGCTCCGGCGGCCCGTCGGCATCGACGACGACGAACCGCTCGGGATGTTCCTCTGCGATGCGAAGGTACGCGTCCGCGACCTTGGCGTGGAAGTCTCCGCCCTCCATCTCGATCCGGTCCGGCTCCTCGAGCGAGCGCAGGAGACCGGCCTCGGGCTCGAGATGCAGGAGGATCACCAGATCGGGAAACAGGCCCTGCGTCGCCCACACGTTCAGGGTCAAGACGTCCTGCTCGCCGAGGCCTCGCGCCCAACCTTGGTATGCCACGGACGAGTCGATATACCGGTCGGCGATGACGACCTTCCCTTCCGCGAGCGCGGGACGGATGACCGTCATCACGAGTTGTGCCCGGCTCGCGGCGAACAACAGCGCCTCGGTCTTCGGCTCGAGGTGTCCCGTCTCATGACCGAGCAACACTTTCCTGAGCTGTTCGCCGACCTCGGTCCCGCCGGGCTCCCGAGTCACGAGCACGTCGGCACCCTGCTCCTCGAGCCACTCCTGCGCCAGGCGGATCTGCGTGCCCTTCCCGGCGCCCTCGACGCCCTCGAACGCGACGAACAGCCCCGCCGCGGGGGCACGCTTGAGCTTCGGCACCAATCCGAGCGGTTCCGGCCGGGTCACGCGGAACCGGCGCAAACCACGTCGGGTGAACGCGCCGGCGAGCACCGCGCCGAGCGCCGCGAGGATCAACGCGGCCCGCGTGCCCGACAGGTCGATCCGGCGGTCCCCGATGGTGACGTCATGTTCGCCGATCGCCGACGCGATGATCGGAAACACCGTGAGGGACAGGAACAGTCCCAGCCGCGACAGCACCGTGAGCGATCCGAACGTTCTGCCACGGAACTCGTCTGTGACGTTCTCCTGCAGGAGAACGTAGCCACTGACCCACGCAGACCCGCAGAAGGCCCCGAGCACGACCGTCATCACCGCCGCGAGCTCGATGCCGGGGATCAACGCGAGCACGAACAACATCGCGGCGGCGGCGATGATCGACCAGACGAAGACGAACTCTCGCTCCACGAACTCGACCACCTTGTTCGAGGACGCCATCCCGATCCCCATGCCGATGCCGAACGAGGTCACCAGGATTCCCCACCCGGGGTTACCGGCGCCGAGCGTGCGGGCGAAGATCGGCCCGAGCGCGAGCACCGCGCCGACGGCACTGAACGCCGACACGATGCCGAGCGTCATGGCCGATGCGAGCGTGCTCTCGCGCAGGAACTTGAGGCCGTCGACGATGTCGCGCCCCACGCGCGACAGCTCGAACTTCCCCACTTTGGCCGGCGCGGGCGAGGTGATGCGGATCCGCGAGACCAACGAGGCGGAGACGGCGAAGGTCGCGCCATCGAGCCACAGCGCGAGCGACGTCGGATTGTCCTGGAGCCATGGCAGCAGATCCGAACCACCAGAAAGGAACGCGAACACGAGGCCTCCGAGTGGCAACGTGCCGTACGTCGTGACCAGCCCGAGAGATGTCGCGTTGCCGAGCTGACGTCGTGGCACGAGGTTCGGCAGCGAAGCGTCGCGCGAGGGCGTCCACAGGAGCGAGAAGCACTCGATGACGAATGAGATCAGGTAGATCGCCCACAGCGGGCCGAGGAACGGCATCACCACATACAGCGCGCCGCGCGCGATGTCGGATCCGATCATGAGCGTCTTGCGGTCGAATCGGTCGACGAGCGTGCCGGCGAGCGGACCGAACAGGATCGCCGGCAGCAGGCGCGCGACCATCACGCCGGCGACGGCGTAGCCCCCGCCCTTGCTCGCGACGAGCGCGGTCACCGCGACGAAGCCGACCCAGTCGCCGAACGAGCTGACGGTCTGCGCGATGAGAAGCCTGGAGAACTGCGTGTTGGTGACGAGATCCTTGAACGTCGCGGGCCGGGTGCCGCGGAGCGCGGCGACCTCATCCGCGAAGCTCGTCGACACCTCCGGCTACCCCTCTATGTCACGGCCGCACAACGTTCGCTTCGCTCACCGTGCTATCCCCCGCTGCCCCCCGTGGAGTCGCCGTCGCGGGAGGCGGCGCTCGCCGCCGTCGCGCCGGTCGACGTGCGCTTGCGCGACGTCCGCTTGGCCGGCGACCGCTTGGAGGTCGAGCGCTTCCCGGTCGAGCGCTTGGCCGCGGTTTTCGCGGAGCGGGCCTTGGCGCGTTCCGCGCGCGCCGCCGCCTTGGCGGCGCGCGCTGCCGCTTCGGCCTCCGGATCCCCGTGCTTCTTCACGTTGAACGCCTTGTCGAGCTCGGCCCCGCAGTTCCAGCAACGGTAGCTCTTGGGACGTTCCAGAAGGAGCGACCCGCACTCGGGGCACGGACGATCCTTCACCGGCGGATTGCTCGCGGCGAAGTCGCACTCTGGATAGCGGTCGCACCCGAAGAACATGCCGAATCGCGTGCGCTTCTCGACGATCTCGCCGCGCTTGCACTGCGGGCAGGTCACCCCGGTGCTCTTCGGCGGGTCCTTCTTGATGTAGCGGCACTCCGGGTACCCAGAGCAACCGACGAACGGGCCGTACCGGCCGACCTTGCGCTGGAGCGGACGCCCGCATTCCGGGCATTTCTCGTCGAGCGTTTCCGGCTCGGGGCGCTCCTCGCCGTTGATGTTGCGGATGTAGCGGCATCCGCCGTCCTCCTCGGCGAACCGCGAGCACCCGATGAACCGGCCGTACCGACCGAGTCGGATCTGCAGCCGGCCCGGAGGACGCCGCCCCTCCTCGATGCAGCGCGGGCACTCCTCGTCGAGGTCCTCGACGTAGCGCTCGAACTTCTCCTCGGCGCGCTCCAGGTCCTCGGCGAACGGCACCCAGAACTCCTTCAACACGCCCGCGCGCTTCGCCTCGCCCTCGGCGATCTCGTCGAGCTCCTGCTCCATCCGAGCCGTGAAGTTCACGTCGACGATCTCGGAGAAGTGCTCGACGAGCTTGTCGGTGACCACCTCGGCGACGTCCTCGGGGTAGAAACGACGGTCCTCGAGCCGGACGTATCCACGGTCCTGGATCGTCGAGATGATCGACGCGTACGTCGACGGACGCCCGATGCCGAGCTCCTCGAGCGTCTTCACCAGCGACGCCTCGGTGTATCGGGGCGGCGGCTGCGTGAAGTGCTGCTCGGGGAGCACCTCGAGCATGCGCAGGAGCTGGTCCACGGTGAGCTCGGGCAGGCGGCTCTCGGCGTCCTCGTCGACGCCCTCGTCGCGCCCCTCCGTGTACACGCGGATGAACCCGTCGAAGATCAGCGTCTGCCCGGTGGCGCGCAGTCCGTACGTCGCACCGTCCGACGCGCCATTCCGAGGGGTCGCCTCGATGTCGACACCGACCTGGTTGAACCGCGCTTCCGCCATCTGCGTGGCGACCGTTCGTTGCCAGATCAGCGTGTACAGCCGCAGCCGATCGCGGTCGAGCGTGCTCGCGAGGCGATCCGGCGTACGGAGCACCGAGGTCGGGCGGATCGCCTCGTGCGCCTCCTGCGCGCTCCGCGACCGGGTCTTGTAGCGCCGCGGTTGGGACAGCGTGTACCGCTCGCCGAACTCGCCCCTGACGACTTCCCCGATCTCGCGGATCGCGCTCTCCGCGAGGTTCACGGAGTCCGTTCGCATGTACGTGATGAGGCCGACCGTCCCCTCGCCGGGAAGGTCGACGCCCTCGTACAGGCGCTGCGCGATGGTCATCGTCTTACGCGCCGTGAAGCTCAGCTTCCGCGCCGCCTCCTGCTGCAGCGTCGACGTCGTGAACGGCGGTGACGGCGAGCGCTTACGCTCCTTCCGCTCGACGTTCGCCACCCGATAGCCGGCGGACCGGAGACGCTCGACGTGCGTTGCTGAATCCGTCTCGTTCGATAGGACGATCCCCTTCTTGTCGGGGCTCGTGGCGAGCTTGCCCTCTGGGATCTGGGTCAGCCGCGCGGTGAACACGTGGTCGTCCTCATCCGGCGTGAGGCGAACGTCGACGCTCCAGTACTCGACGGGCTGGAACGCCCGGATCTCGCGGTCCCGCTCCACGATCAGGCGAACCGCGACCGACTGCACCCGCCCGGCCGACAGCCCAGGGCGAACCCGGCGCCACAGGATCGGCGAGATCTTGTAGCCGACGAGTCGATCGAGCACGCGCCTGGCCTCCTGGGCGTCGAACAGCTTCAGGTCGATCTCGCGCGGGTGGCGGAAGGCCTCCAGGATCGCGTCACGGGTGATCTCGGTGAAGGTGACGCGCTTGGCCTCGCCCGGATCGAGCCCCAGCAGATCGGCCACGTGGTAGGCGATCGCCTCGCCTTCGCGGTCGTAGTCGGTCGCCAGGACGAGCTCGTCCGACTGCTTGAGGGCCTTCTTCAGCGCCGTGACGTGCTTCTTGGAATCCTCGGGGACCTCGTAGGTGACGCGGAAGCCCCGATCGACGTCCACGCCGAGGTCGCTCTTGGGCAGGTCGCGGATGTGGCCGTAGGAGGCACGGACGGCGTAGTCCGAGCCCAGGTACTTCTCGATGGTCTTCGCCTTCGCGGGCGATTCCACGACCACCAGGGTCTTTGCCATGCGCTTATCACGTCCGTTTCTCTTGGAGGGTGGAGGCCGGCTACCTCCAGGGGCCTCCGCGGCGAGGGTACCAGTACCCCGTCGTCAACCCGGGAAGCGCTCTTGAGGTCTCGGGAGATGTCTCGGGAGGCAACTCGGTCCGCGGCCGAACCTGTCCGATGAACACGATGGTAGGGTCGCCGCATTCCCAGCGGCGCGGAGGTTGTCGCTGCTCGCCATCCTGAACTCGTTCATCACCGAGGAGATCGCCAGGTACGGCTACGTGGCGATCTTCGTCCTGATGGTCCTTGAATCGGCGTGCGTTCCGATCCCCTCCGAGGTGACGATGCTGTTCGGCGGGGCGCTGGTCACGGCCTCGGCGCTGGCGCCGGAGCAACAGCTCGACCTGTGGCTGGTGACCCTGTCCGGGACGGGCGGGAACCTCGTGGGCTCGTGGCTGGCCTACTGGGCCGGGTACGCGGGAGGGCGACCGTTCATCCGCAGGTGGGGCCGGTACCTGTTGATCCGCCCCCACGAGGTCGACCGGGCGCACGACTGGTTCGAGCGCCACGGCGAGCTCGCCGTATTCCTCGGTCGGCTCCTTCCGGTGGTCCGCACCTTCATCAGCCTGCCGGCGGGCGTGGTCCGGATGGGCTTCTGGCGGTTCACGATCTACACGGTCCTCGGGTGCTTCCCGTGGTGCCTGCTGCTGGCGTGGCTCGGGTACCTCCTCGGCAGGCGGTGGGAGACGGTCGAACGGATCTTCCGCCCGTTCTCCTGGGGGATCGCCGTGGTCATCCTCGTCGGCGGGGTGTGGTTCGTGTGGCGCCGGATCCGAACGATCCGCCGGGAGGAACAAGAGCTCAGGGCACGCGCCGCCGAGGCCGAGACGATCGCGGAGCAGGCGCGGGAGTCGTCCGAAGAACCGGCGTGACGAACGACCGCTAGGACAGGTCGGCCCGCATCACCCAGGACTCGCCGTCCTCGCTCACGCGCTCGAACCCCGCACGCTCGTACATCATCCGTGAGCGGTTGTGGGCGGCGACCGACAGCGACAGCGCCTGGAACCCATCCTCCCGTGCCTGAACCATCAGCGCGCGGAGCAGCGTCTCGCCGATCCCTCTCCTTCTATGGAGCGGCACGACGGCGATCCCGAGCTCGGGCGTCTTCTCGTCGACGAACCCCCAGCCCGGCTCCTCCTCGGTGAACAGCCGGTACCACGCGGCGCCGACCGGGTCCCCGTCGAGCTCGGCGATCACTCCTCCGTCTCCTCGTCGCCCCCACTCTCGGTGGTACCGCTCGAGCATGGGGTCGGCGAGCGCGGCGATCATCCGTTCGCGCGGCCAGTCCGAGTTCCACGCCGCGGCCTCGTAGAGCATCTTCTTCAGGAACTCCACGTCACCGGGCCCGGCGGGCCGAACGTTCACGCGCATCGCCTCCGGGGAAGGACTGGAAGGGAACCCTAGCGCACCAACGCTCGTCCGCGTCCGGCAAACCGTTCGCCCCCGCCGGTCGTACGCTCGAACGAAGGAGCCCGAGGCATGGAGAACCCGTTCCGCCCACCCCAGGCCGAGCAGTCGCTCGAGCCGATCCTGGGTTGGCGCGCGTGGCGTCTGATGCGTAACACCACCGGCGACCTTCGCATCGTGCCGTCCACGCCGCGCGCCGCATGGGAGCCCCGCGAGCCGGTCCGCGCCACGTGCAGCGGCAGTCACACCCGCCTGTACATGGTGTTCAACCCGGAGCTCGCCGCGTCGCACCACAGTCCCGAACCCGGGTGCACGTGCGGGATCCACGCGGTCAAGGACGCGGCGCGACTCGCCCGCGCCGGTCGGTCCACCGCCGTGGTCGGTCGCGTCGCCATGTGGGGCCGCGTGATCGAGCACAGCAAGGGGTACCGGGCGGAACTGGCGTATCCATCGCGACTCGCGCTCGTGTGCGCGTGGTGTCTATGGCGCGGGCGCATGCCGGCGGCGCCGGACCGCGTCGTTCAGCGAGGCACGTGGCTCCGCCCGGCGTGCGCGGAGCACTCGCGGCGGCCGACGGCCGTCGGCAGGTCGACCCCGGCGAACGACGTGCTCCAGGAGCTCCTCGACACGTACGGCGTCGACCGCCTACCCGAGGAGATGTTCCGGCCGCTCGACGACCGGCGGCCGGGTGATCTGGTGACGCGGTTCCTCCGGGCGACCGATCGCGGGCGCACACCGCGATCGGCGTAAGCGTTACAGGTCGATCTCCTTCGCCACGCCCTGCAGTCCCTCGATCGACACGGCGATGAACTCGTCGAGAGGAAGGCCGATGCCGTCCTCGACCCCCGTGACCTCGTCGCGGTTCACCCCCGGCGCGAACGCCTTCTCCTTGAGCTTCTTCTTCACGCTCGAGACCTTCATCCCGGCGCTCCGCTCCGGACGAACGAGCGCCGCGGCGACGAGCAATCCAGCGACTGCGTCGGCGTGCACGACCGCCTGCGACATGCGATCGGTCCGGTACTCGGCGTACGCGTGTGCGAGGACCCCGTTGATCACGCGCTCGTCGACGCCCGCCTCACGGAGCCACTCTGCGGCCATCCGCGCGTGGTTCGACGCGTCGTCGCCGGTGTGATCCTGGTCGAGGTCGTGGAACAGGCCCGTCAGCGCCCACAGGTCCTCGTTCTCGCCGAACCGCCTTGCGAGCGACCGCATCACGCCCTCGACCGAGATGAGATGACGAACGGTCGTCTCCTTCAGGCATTTTTCCCGGCACAGGGCGATCGCGGCGTCTCGATCCATCACCCCTCCACGCTCGCGACCTCGGGAGCGCGAAGGTGGAACGGCACGTCCGTCACCACCACGTTCGGCTCGAACAACAGCATCCGTTTGAAGTAGAACGCCGTCTGGTTGTGGAGCAGGTTCTCCCACCAGTGCCGCGGGATGAACTCCGGCAGCACGACCGTGACGATCGTGTCTCCATCCTCGGTGTACTTACGGATCTCGGCCAGGAGCGGCTCGCCGAACTCGCGAAAGGGCGCCTCGACCAGAACGATCGGAACATCGACCTTGCGCTGATGCCATTCTTCGACGACGCCCTCGACGTCTTCCGGATCCGAGACGAAGAACATCCCTTCCATGTGCGTTGGATTGAGCGACTTCGCGTAGATGACGGCGCGAACGGTGGCGTCATGCACCGCAGACACGGGGACCAACACCACGTTCCGTTCCGGCTCGACCGGATGGGCCGCGTGCGCTTTGGCTATCTCCATCTCCTCGGGCACGAGCGGCACGTCGGTGACGACCACCCCCGGCTCGAACAGCAGCGCGGTCTTCAACCGGACCGGGTCGCGGTTGACCAGGAACTGGAACAACGACCGGCCCCGAAGCTCCTCAGGGATCACCACCGTGACGAAGTCACCGCGGCCGCGGGCGATGCCTTGGATGTACGAGCGAAGGGCTCGGACGAGGCGCTCGTGGCCGCCCTCGAGCAGCTCGAGCCGGCCGAGCCGGGGCGCGCACGCCTCCCACCCCTCAGCGACGGACGCGTACCGCCTCGGCGATCCGACGTACAGCGGGCGGACGTCCTCGGGGCGCAGCGCTCGCAGGTAGCTGATCGCATCGAGCGTCGCGGTGTCGAGGTCTTCGATGAGGAACACGAACGTGTTCGCCGCTTCGCGGTCGGCGGTGAGCCCCTTCGCGCGAAGGATGCCACCCACACGATCGTAGTGACCGCGGATGGCGAGGAAGATGCCGACGATCACCGGGATCGACGCGATGACGATCCATGCGCCGAGCGCGAACTGCGTGATGGCAACGATCGCGAGGACGACGCCGGTCGTGGTGACGCCAACGCCGTTGATCGTCAGGTTCCATCGCCAGTTCTGACCTTTCTCCCGCAACCATTTTCGAACCATGCCGGCCTGCGACAGCGTGATCGCCGTGAACACTCCGACGACGTACAGGTGGATCAAGCGGCTCAGCTCCCCCTGGAACAGCCAAACCAAGACGCCCGCCAGCACGGTGAGCGACAGCACTCCGTTCGAGAACACGAGCCGGTCGCCGCGGTTCCGGAACTGCGACGGCATGAACCGGTCACGCGCCAGGATCGACGCGAGACGCGGAAAGTCCTGGTATGCCGTGTTCGCCGCCAGGACGAGGATCGCGGCCGTGAGCGCCTGGAGGATCCAGAACGGACCCGTTCGGCCGAACACGGTCTCCCCGATCTGCGACAGCACCGATCGCGTCTCCGCGACGTGTTCGTTCACCCGTACCTCGAGCAATCGAGCGAGAAGCGTGATGCCGAGGAACATCGGGATGCTCATCGCGCCCATGAGTGCCAGCGTCGTGGCGGCGTTCTTGGCCTGCGGTCGCCGGAACGCCTGGACCCCGTCGGCGATCGCTTCGACCCCCGTCAGCGCGGTCGCCCCCGACGAGAACGCGCGAAGCAACAGGAACGCGCTGAGACCTGCGGCGGACTCCAGCGGCAGATCGGACGTGTCCGCCTGGGGGCACTCGTCGAGGCATCTGAGGAGACCGAAGACCAGCGTCACGGACACCATCGCGACGAAGCCGTAGGTCGGCAGTGCGAACAACGTTCCGGCCTCGCGCACGCCACGTAGGTTGGCGATCGTGATGATCAGCACGAACACGAGCGCCAACGGCACCTTGTACGGAACCAGCGATCGCGCGGCGGACGTGACGGCGATCGCACCGGCCGTCACGCTCACCGAGACCGTGAGGACGTACGACGTCTGGATCGCGGCAGCGGCAACCAGGCCAGGAACCGTTCCCAGGTTCTCCTTGGAGACGATGTAGGAACCGCCACCCCGCGGGTACGCGCGGCACGTTTGGCGGTACGAGGCGATGACGACGGCCAGGAGCAGCGCGATGCCGATGCCGAGCGGGAGCATCCAGGTGAGCGCGACGGCGCCGGCCACGACGAGGACCAGCATCATCTGCTCCGTCGCGTAGGCCACCGACGACAGCTGATCCGACGCGAACACCGGCAGCGCCAGCGCCTTCGGCAGCAGCTGATGCTCCTGCTTGTGGGACGCGAGCGCGCGCCCCACGACGAGCCGCTTCAGGATGCCGGCGGGCTGCGTCGTCCCACGCTTCGTCGTCGTTGCCAAGACGATCGATTGTAGGACGCCTCTCCCAGGAGGAGCGTCCGAGCGAGCCGCGCGCTATGAGCGGGAGTCTGCGCGGACGTGGAACGGCACGCTCGTGACCACCACGTTCGGCTCGACGAGGAGCAGGCGCTTGAGGAAGAGCGCCGT
The DNA here is from genome assembly GCA_937881155.1 of uncultured bacterium. Taxonomy (GTDB): domain Bacteria; phylum Actinomycetota; class UBA4738; order UBA4738; family HRBIN12; genus CALGFI01. The sequence continues at coordinate 11,840 of CALGFI010000116.1, forward strand.
CTGGTTGTGGAGCAGTTGCTCCCACGTGTGCCGCACGACGAGCTCGGGAAGCACGACGGTCACGACCGTGCCCGGGCGAGACGTGAACTTGCGGATCTCCTCCAGCATCGGATTCGTGATGTCTCGGAACGGCGCCTCCACGATCGACAGCGGGATCGTCATCCTCCAGTCCATCCATTCGTCCGCGATCGTTCGGTCTTGTTCAGGGTCCAGCGAGAAGTAGACCGCCTCGACCTCGGCAGCGTTCAGCGACGTGGCATACGCGACCGCTCGCGCCGTTGCCGCGTGAACAGCCGAAACGGGCACAAGGACGACACTCCGGAGCGGCTCCACCGGCTGCTCGCCGTGCGCCGCCGCGAGCGGACGCTCCTCGGGTACGAGTGGGACGTTCGTAACGACAACACCCGACTCGAACAGCAGGCGCACCTTGAGCCAGAACTGCGAACGTCGTCGCACCAGATGGAAGAGCGAGTCGCTCGAAACCTCCTCGGGCACGACTACCGTTACGAAGTCGTCGACATCTCCATGGAGCGACCGTACGTAGGCGCGAAGGCTGTGGACGCGACTCCCGTTCCCCGGCAAGGCGGTGAGGCCGCCCATCCGCGGAGCGAACGACGGCCACGCCGTGGACGTGCGTTCGAAGTCTTCGGAATCTCCGAAGAACACGGGGACGACGCGCTCCGGCCGGAGCGATCGAAGGTAACCAACGGCGTCGGCGGTCGCCAGGTCGAGGTCCGGTACCAGAAGAACGAACGTGTTCGCGACCCGCTCCGCCGGTGACACCTTCTTGACGCGAAGCGCTTGGCCGACGATGCGGTAGTGCCGGTTCACAGCGAGCAGCAACAGCATCAGCACCGGTATGGCCGCGATCACGATCCACGCGCCGTGGACGAACTTGGTGGCGGCGACGATCACCAGAACCACGCCCGTGGCCGTTGCCCCGAGCGCGTTCAGCGTCATGCCTCGGCGCCACCCCGGTTCCCTCAGGCGGTGCCACCGCCTGACCATGCCCGCCTGTGACAGCGTGAATGCCGTGAAGACACCGACGACGTACAGCTGGATCAGGTCGGTGAGGTTCGCGTCGAACACGTAGACGAGCGCCGAGGCCAGAACCGAGAGAACGATCACGCCGTTCGAGAACACCAGCCGGTCGCCGCGGTTCCTGAACTGCGACGGCGCGAACCGGTCGCGCGCCAGGATCGCGGACAAACGAGGGAAGTCCTGGTACGACGTGTTGGCCGCGAGGATCAGGATCCCGGCAGTCAACGCCTGGAGTGCGAAGTACGGCAGGGTGCGCCCGAACACCGTCTCGCCGATCTGCGATAAGACGGACCGCGACTCGGCGATCTCCTCGTTGACCCTGACGTGAAGGAGGACGGTCATGACGGTGAGGCCGATGAACATCGTCACGGTCATGGCGCCCATCGCCGCGAGCGTCGTCGCGGCGTTCCTCGCGTGCGGCCGGCGGAACGCCTGAACGCCGTCCGCGATCGCCTCCACGCCGGTAAGCGCCGTCGATCCCGAGGAAAACGCGCGGAGGATGAGGAACAGGCTCACGCCGGCATGCGCCTCAAGTGGCAACGACGCGGTCGGCGCAATAGGACATCCGTTGACGCAGCGGACGAGGCCCGTCGCCAGCATCACGAAGATGATCGTGACGAAGCCGTATGTCGGTAGGGCGAAAAGGATGCTGGCCTCTCGAACGCCGCGGAGGTTCGCCAGCGTCAGCAGGAGAACAAAACCGATCGCGACGAGCACCTTGTGATCCGCGAGCGAAGGCACCGCCGAGGTGACCGCGAGAACGCCGGCAACGACCGAGACAGCCACGGTGAGGACGTAGTCGATGAGCACGGCCGATGCGGCCGTGAGTCCGGGGATCGTCCCGAGGTTCTCGCGCGCGACGATGTATGAGCCCCCACCGTGCGGGTACGCCCGAACGGTCTGCCGGTACGAGGCGATGACGATGATCAGGACCGTCGCGATCACCAGCGCAATGGGGATGCGGTAGACGAGCGCCCCGGCTCCCGCCGTCACCAGGACGAGCATCATCTCCTCCGTCGCATACGCGTTGGACGAGAGCGGGTCGGAGGCAAAGACCGGAAGCGCGAGCGACTTGGGCAGGAGCTGATGCTCGAGCTTGTGGCTCGCCATCGCGCGCCCGATGAGGACGCGCTTCACCGTCGCCGTAGCGGCCACCTACGCCGTGAGCCCCTTCGGCCGCTCGGTCCTGGGCGCCTGCTCGAGATCGACCCGGGGTCGCTCGTCGTCGGCGTCCATCCGTCGCAGGACGTCGCCCATCAGATCCGCCTCATGTGAGGCATCGACCCACTCACGCCAGGTCAGCCAGGCGCGGAGGAGGGGCGAGACCAACATCCCCACGCACACGCCGAGGGCCAGGCCGGTCAGGAGATCCGCCGAAAGCGCAACACCGATCATGTCTCTCAGCGTGCACGCGAACGCGTCAGGAAGGTGTAAGGGCCGCGCCTCCGGCCGTAGAGAACTTGTAAGGACGGCCACGAGCTCCCGCACGTCTGTTGTGCTGCAGACGGCGTGGCGGGAAGCTTGCGTTTGATGCGCTGTCTGAGCGTTCGCACTCGCCGCGGCGGTATCGTCCGGCCGCTACTCGTCGCTGCCGTATCTGCCGGAGTTGCGACCTCGCTGGCGGCGGTCCCCGGCGGCATTTCGACGGCGAGCGCCGCCCTGGTCTACGTGCTCGCAGTTACCGGCGCGACGGCGTTCGCGGGGCTCCGCGCGGGGCTCGCCACGTCGATCCTCTCCTTCCTCCCGCTCAACTTCTTTTTCACGGAGCCGACCGGCACGTTCAGCGTGGCGAAGACCGAGGATCTCGTCGCGCTCGCCGCGTTCCTGATCGTTTCGGTGATCGTGGGCACGCTGCTCTCAGCGGCGGTCGCGCAGCGCGCGCGCGCGGAACGGCGCGAGCGCGAGGCCGTGTTGATGCAGCGTCTCGGCGCGCGCCTGTTGTCGGGGGAACCGCCGCAGGACGTGTTGGCGAGCTTCGCGCGGGCCGTGACCGACCTGTTCGGGATCGTCCGGTGCGAGATCCGAACGGATGTCACGGACGAGCCGGTGGTGTCTGAACGCCCGACCGCCGCCGCCGGCGTCCCGGAGGTCATGCCGATGGAGGCCGCCGGCCGCAAGGTCGGCGAGATCGTGTTGGTCCATGATGCCGAAGCGGATGGGCTCTCCGACGACGAGCGCAACGTCGTGCGCACGTTCGCCAGCCAGATGGCCCTCGCGCTCGAGGGCATGCGACTCGCGTCCGAGGCGTCGAAGGCGCGACTGGATGCGGAGACGAACAGCCTGCGCGCCGCGCTGTTCTCATCGGTGACACACGACCTCCGGACGCCGCTCGCGTCGATCACTGCGTCGGTCACGAGCCTGCTCGACGAGGGCGCGAGGTTCACGACGGGCGACCGGCGCGAGCTCCTCGAGACGATCCGCCACGAGGCCGAGCGGCTCAACCGGCTCGTCGGCAACCTCCTCGATCTGTCGCGCATCCGCGCCGGCGCCGTCACGCCCAACGCAACCCTCGGCGAGATCGACGACGTCATCGAAGGAGTGGTCGGACGCCTTCAGGCTGTCCTTGCCAGCCACCGGATCCGCCTCATGCTCCGGGGCGACCTTCCCGAGATCTCGATGGACGTTGTCCAGATCGACCAGGTGCTGACGAACCTCATCGAGAACGCCGTCAAATTCAGTCCGGCGGGAAGCGCGGTGACGATCTCCACCGCGAGATGGCACGACACCGCCGAGGTGCGCGTCGTGGACCACGGGCCCGGCATCCCCAGCGAGGAGCGCGAGCGCGTCTTCGAAGCGTTCGTGCGAGGAGAGCAGGGCTCGGCGACCGGCTCCGGACTCGGCTTGTCGATCTCGCGCGCGATCGTCGAATCGCACGGCGGACGGATCTGGATCGAGGGGACGCCCGGCGGCGGAACGACGGTCGTCTTCCGGCTTCCAGTCGCGGGAAGATGACGCTGAATGTGCTTGCCGTCGACGACGACGAGCAGATCCTCCGCGCGCTCCGGACCAGCCTCAAGGGGCGCGGCTACGACGTGCGCACGGCGTCGAACGGCGAAACCGCACTGGATATCCTTCGCGACGAGAAGGTGGATGTCGTTCTGCTCGATCTCGGGCTGCCTGGTATCGACGGACACGAGGTCATCCGGCAAGCCCGCGCGTGGCGAGACGTCCCGATCATCGTGCTCACGGTTCGAGACAGCCAGGAGCACAAGGTGGCCGCGCTCGACGCAGGCGCCGACGACTACGTCACCAAGCCGTTCGCGATCGAGGAGCTCCTGGCGCGGATACGCGCGGTTGGGAGGAGAGCAAGCGGGGAAACGCCGAGGGCGGTCCTCAGCTTCGGTGAGCTCGAGATCGACCTCGCCCGCGAAGCGGTGAAGCTCCGCGGTGAGCTACTCCATCTCACGCCGACGGAATACCGCCTGCTCGAGGCGATGGCAACGCATCCAGGCAAGCTGCTGACGCACTCGTGGCTGCTGCAACAGGTATGGGGGCCGCGGTACGCCGACGAATCGCACTACGTGCGCGTGTACGTCCGTCAGTTGCGACGAAAGCTCGGCGACGACCCGGCGACGCCGCGGTACATCGTCACGGAGTCAGGACTGGGCTACCGGTGGAAGCCGGAGCCGGAAGACCCGGCATGAGGACGTCGCGGCGTCAGACCGCGTGGGCGCCGGGCAGTCGGAGTTAGGCTACCGAGCCGTGAACGTGATCATCATGGGGTGCGGCCGCGTCGGGATCCTGCTGACACAGGAGCTAGCGAAGGCCGGCCACGGCGTGACGGTCATCGACAAGAACCCTCATGCGTTCGACCGACTGCCGCCGGGGTTCGACGCGCGGACGGTCGTCGGGGTCGGGTTCGACCGCGAGGTGCTCGAGGAGGCGGGGATCAAGGAGGCGGACGCGTTCCTCGCCGTGTCGAGCGGTGACAACTCGAACATCGTCTCCGCCCGCGTTGCGCGCGAGTACTACCACGTGCCTCGGGTCATCGCGCGGATCTACGACCCGCTTCGCGCCGACATCTACGAGCGGCTGAACATCCCCACGGTCTCGACAACCCGCTGGGGCGTGAAGCAGATCATGTTGATGCTCAGCCACGAACGCACCGAGATCA
>CALGFI010000117.1 GCA_937881155.1 uncultured bacterium
GTTGATCGTGCGGGCGGAGGGACTCGAACCCCCACGCTCTCTCGAGCACCGGCACCTAAAGCCGGCGTGTCTACCGTTCCACCACGCCCGCGCACGACGATGGTACAAGTCCCGACTTTGCCGCCACGTCCGCGCGGCGAGGGAAGGGAGGAGCGATGGGCGAAGCCGACCCGGTGGTACACATCGACGAGACCGGTCGACGCGCCGGTGCGCCGACGTCGGGGATGCGTCGGGAGGAGGCGGTTGCCACCGACAGCACGTGGGGCGGGCTCGTGCACACGGACCCTGGCATGGTCTCGGGTTGGCACCATCACGGCGACTACGAGTCCGTGATCTACGTGATGACCGGGCGGTTGCGGATGGAATCGGGACCGGGTGGAACGAACGTGAGCGAGGCCGGTCCCGGTGACTTCCTGTTCGTGCCGCGTGGGTCGGTGCATCGGGAGTCCAATCCGTTCGATGTCGGGGGCACGGCCGTTGTCGTTCGTTCCGGACGTGGCGCGCCAGTGGTGAACGTGGAGGGTCCCGCGTAGCGGTGCGATGATGCTCGCGTGCGTCGCCGGTCGTCCGCGCTCGTCCTGGCGCTCACGCTTCTGTTCGTCGCGTGCTCGTCGGCAGGAACAACGCCGCAGATGGCCGGCTCGCCCCAGCCCGAGCCCGAACTCGAACCCGAGTCCGAGTCAACGGAATCGCCTCAACCGGCCGCCGAGCCCGCGCAGAAACACGAACGCATCCTGCCCGAACAGGGCGATTTCGTCGCCGTGCCGCGTACGCGATACACGTCGATGTGGGAGAAGCCCGGACGAGGTGGGGGGCCGAACTTCGCGTTCGACACGCAGAACCCGATGGGTCAGCTCGGGCCGCTGCTGATCGACGGGGCGACCCGCCGTAACGGCGTGGAATGGCTCGAGGTGCTCCTCCCACTACGACCGAACGGCACGTCGGCGTGGGTGAAGACCGACGACGTGGAGATCCGCGAGCGAGAGGAGCGCATCGAGGTCGACCTCTCGCGTCGTGTTCTCCGTTACTACGAGGGCGATGACCTCGCCAACTCGTTCCGCGTCGGCGTGGGAAGCGAGCAGTACCCGACCGGCGTGGGACGGTTCTACATCTGGGTGAAGGTCCCCTACGAGAACCCGAACAACCCGTACGGGATCATGGCGCTCGGACTCTCCGGATTCTCACCGGTTCTCTCGGATTGGCCCGGACAGGGCCGGATGGCGGTCCACGGCACGCCGTATGCGAGCAACCGCGGGCAAGCGGTTTCGCACGGGTGCGTGCGCGTCTACAACGACGACATGCAGGCGCTGCTCGACCTCCCGCTCGGCACGCCGGTCGAGATCATCCGGTAGCGCCGGCACAGCGGCTACTCGATCAGGAGAAGGGCGATGTCCGAAAGGGTTCACGAGATGCGCATCGTCGTCACGGCCGAGGACTACGACGAAGCGCTCCGCTTCTATCGCGACGTGCTCGGCCTTCACGAGCATGCGGAGTTCGTGTCGGGCGGCGGCGGGCGCGTCACGATCCTCGACGCAGGCCGTGCGACGCTCGAGCTCGCCGATCCCCTCCAGGCCGACTACATCGACGAGGTCGAGGTCGGTCGCCGCGTCGCCGGACACGTGCGCATCGCGTTCAAGGTCGATGACAGCACGGCCCTCACGGCTGAGCTCGCGGCGGCCGGCGCGAAGGTCCTCGCCGAGCCGACTCGCACGCCGTGGAACTCGCTCAACGCCAGACTCGAGGCGCCGGCAGGGCTGCAGCTGACGCTCTTCAGCGACCTCACGGGCTGACGCGCCGTCACATCGGAGCGGTTCGTTCCGTCAGGAGGGCATCGTGACCACGAACCACGACGGCTGGCTGACAGAACGGTTCGAGGAGAACCGACGGCATCTCGGCTCCGTGGCGTACCGCATGCTGGGTTCGGCGAGCGAGGCGGAGGACGCCGTTCAGGAGGCGTGGCTGCGCCTCAGCCGGTCGGACGCAGCCGAGATCGACAATCTCGGTGGATGGCTGACGACCGTCGTCGCCCGGGTGTGTCTCGACATGTTGCGGTCGCGGCGGTCGCGACTCGAGGTGTCGCTCGACGAACAGCCGTCGCGTCACGACGTCGAGTCGTCGAACCCCGAGGAAGACGCCCTCATTGCCGATTCGGTGGGGCTCGCCATGCTCGTGGTTCTCGACACGCTCTCGCCGCCGGAGCGCGTCGCGTTCGTCCTGCACGACATGTTCGCGGTGCCGTTCGAGGAGATCGCCCCGATCGTCGGTCGTTCACCTGACGCGGCGCGACAGCTCGCGAGCCGCGCGCGTCGCCGCGTTCGTGCGGCCCCGGCGACCGATGCGGCGCCGGAGACCGATGCCGCGACCGATCGCGTCCGTCAGCGGGAAGTGGTGAGTGCATTCCTCGCTGCCGCTCGTGGCGGAGACTTCGACGCGCTGCTCGCGGTGCTCGATCCCGACGTCGTCCTTCGGGCCGACGAAGCTGCCGTGGCGATCGGCTCGCCCACCCTGGTCCGCGGCGCGCGCTCGGTGGCAGAGACATTCGTCGGGCGAGCCCGAGCGGCGCGACCGATGCTCGTCGATGGCCTCGCCGGCCTGGTGTGGTCCTCCGAGGGGAGGCCGCGCGTGGTGTTCGAATGCAGGGTGTCGGCCGGGGCGATCGTGGAGATCTCGATGATCGCCGATCCCGACCGTCTCGCCGAGCTACAGCTCGCGCCCCTCGACTGAGGACGTCGATACCTTTCGCGCTTCGAGGGCGCGGTCGAACCCGTCCTCGTCGCGGTGAACCGCTATCGCCTCGAACCCGAACGCGCGCAGCCGTGCCGCAACGGGATTCGACTGGGTCCCACCGAGTTCGAGCAGCACGGTCCCTCCCGGCCGCACCAATCGAGCAGCCGCTTCGGTCGCACGCACGAGCATGGCCGTCCCGCCGTCTCCACCGTCGAGGGCATGGCGAGGTTCGTGCGCCAGCACGTCGCGCGGCAGTAGGTGGAGCGCCTCGGTGGGCACGTACGCCACGACGGCGGTCATGACGTCGACGCGACCGCGCAGCGAGTGGGGGAGCGGTTCGTCGAGGTCGCCGAGCCGTGCGTCGACGCCGTTCTCGCGAGCGCATGCGACGGCAACAGGGTCGATGTCGGTACCCACGACCGTCGCTCCCGGATGCGCCGCCATCACCACCACGGCGACGGCGCCGCTGCCCGTGCACAGGTCGACGCAGACGCCGTCGTCCGGCAGCAACGCCGACGCGCGGATCGCGAGGGTCTCGGTGTGCGGCCGCGGCACGAACACACCTGGCCGCACGCGGATCTGCGCCCCGCAGAACCGGATGGATCCGGTGATCCACGCGAGCGGCTCCCCATCGAGTCGCCGCCGCACGAGCTCGTCGAGCGGGCCGACGCCTTCCCCTGCGGCTGCGATGAGCACGTCGGCCTCCGC
>CALGFI010000118.1 GCA_937881155.1 uncultured bacterium
GTTCGTCACGAGCGCCGCGTCAACCTCCTCAGCCATCCCCACTTCCTCGAGCCCATGTCGGACTCCGGATGCATGGTCGGCTCCATGCTCAACCCGTCCCGGACGTCATCCGTGGCCGGAGCTCTGTCCTTCATCCCCATGCTCGGGGCCGACTCCTCCATGTCCCCGTCGCGCTCCATCTTGTTCTCCATCGCCGTTGCCTCCTCGACCGGTGCTGAACGACCGTTCGTCCCCCGTCCGCGAGTGCTGTTGGCGAGTGCACGGCGCGGCGACCGCGGGGGGGGGTACGGTCGCCACGCTCTCGTGCACTCGATGTCGGATGCTCAGAGGAGCCGGAATGCCACAGGGCAGTTGATGATCGGCCCGGATGACCCGAACCGCGCCCCGTCCGGTCCCGTGATCCACCCTTGCACGGCCAGTCCGAGGATGCGGAACTCCTCGAAGTTGCGGGAGCGGTAGCCGCGCTCGATCGCCTCTTCGGTCCACGCGTAGATGTTGGCGTCCCACAGAGGGCTGTAGTCGGTCGCGATCGTCGGGATCCCGCCGAACACGTTCAGCGGGCTCCTGCCGTCCGCGAGCGCGCTGCTCAGCCCCTGCCGCTGCGGGTTGTCCCGACCGACGGGGCCGTTCGCGGCGATGAAGATGCGCTCGATCGAGCTGAACGCGCCGTCGTCCCCGCCGACCGTGAGGTCCTGCAGCCCGGGCGCGAACGTGGCGCCCTCCAAGGCGGCGACGCCGGGGTCGTTGGCGTCGGTGCTCAGGTACAGGATCGGCCGCGCGAACGAGAACCCCGTGGTCAGGCTCAGCGTGACGGTCCGCTCGGCGAAGTCGATCCCCACCACCTTGTCGTGGACGAGCGCGTGGTCGACCTCTCCGCTCTCCGACATCTCCCGCAGCTCGGCGTCCGCTGCCATAGAGATGATCGGCGCGTTGTAGATCGTGTCCGTGTTCGTCACCTTGACCAGCGGGCTGTAGTCACGGCTGCCGACGGAGCCGGGCTCGGCCACGGCCGGGGGGAACGCGTTATCGCCCTCACCACCGGCCTCGACGCGCCGCTCGGGCCCGAAGTCGACGGTGCCGGACTCGAACCGCAGGACGTTTCCGGTGACCAGTGTCGCTGTCCGCGCCCCGAACTCGACGTCGCCGTACTTGAGCTTGGGCGAGAAGTTCAGCCCCAGCGAGTCCGCCTCATCGGGGTCCGATGTGTCGGTGAGGATGTACCAGACCGTGTCGGACCGGACCGTTCCCCGGTAGAGCGGCAGCTCGACCGTTCCGGCCTCGAGGTCGTACTCGCCCGCCCGAAGCAGCTCCAGCGGACCGATCAGCTCCTTCTTGACGGTGGACGGCGGCGGGCCCTGGTACGTCACGGGGACGTCCGCACCGAACGCGCCGGGCGCGGGCCGGATCTCGTCGACCCCGCCCTCATCGCCCTCGCCCTGCTGGGCGACGACGGCCGCCGGCGCGCCCCGTCCGGCGAAGGTGGAACTCTCGTTCGCGCCGGCGAATGCCCCGGAGACGAACACCACCGAGGCGACGACCGCGAGCGCAGCGCCTGTGACAAACCACCGTCGTAGACGGATCTTCATCCTGTTCTCCTTTCGATCTGGCTCTGATGCGCGGGATCCGGATCCGCGTTGTGGACCAGATAGTCCAGACTCTCGGGCGCTCGTTACGCGTCGTTTGAAACGTTCCGGCTTCTTCGTGGACTAGATGGCGTGGGCAAAGCGAGGGATGAGGATCGGTCGTTCGAAGCGAGAAGCGAGAACGATCAGCGGCTCATCGTGCGTCGGGACGGCGGAGCTCCGATTCCATGAACCAACGAAGTGAGTTCGATGCGATCGTCCTCGGCGCCGGCGAGGCCGGCGCCATGGTGGCGAACCTGGCGGTCGGCGCCGGCGCCCGGGTCGCCCTCGTCTTTCGGCAGCCCTGGGGCAGCACCTGCTTGAACGTCGGCTGCGTCCCGAGCAAGTTCTTGATCCATCGCGCTCGAGTCGCGCACGTGACCCGAACCGCCCGCCGCTTCGGCATCCATGCGGGCGAACCTCGCGTCGATCTGACGACGATCGTGGGGGAGATGCTCTCGATGATCGACGGCGATCGTGCCGTGTCGTTGAGCGCCGCGCGAACCGCCCCCGGGCTCGATCTGGTGGAAGGTCCGGCTCGATTCCTATCTCCGAACGAGGTGCGGGTCGGAGAGCGAGTGCTCCGAGCCGAGCGAGTCTTCATCTCGACGGGGATGCGTCCCCGGATCTCGCCGGCGCCCGGGATCGAGGATGGGCCGTACCTGACGAACGAGAACGTGATGGAGCTCACCGAGATCCCCGAGCACCTGATCGTCCTCGGAGGCGGCTACATCGGGTGTGAGCTCGGTCAGGCGTTTCACCGTTTCGGGTCGCGAGTCACCATCGTGCAGCGTTACGACCGGCTCATCCGCGAGGAGGACGACGACGCTTCGACGGTCCTACGCAGAGCCTTCGAAGCCGAGGGGATCGAGGTTCTCACCGGGACCGAGGTGCGCTCCGTCACGTGGGCTGGTGGTCGGCCCGAGGTAGAGCTCACAGGGGCCGGCGTCGAAGCCGGCCGAAGGTTGAACGGGACGCACCTGCTCGTTGCGACCGGGCGACAACCGAACACGGATGCGCTGGACCTGGCCCGCGCGGGCGTCGAGACCGACGCGCGCGGATTCATCCCTGTCGACGATCGCCTCTCGACGAACGTGCGAGGGATTTGGGCCGTCGGTGACGTGAACGGCAGGCAACCGTTCACGCGCGTCTGTCAGGAGGAGGGCAAGGTCGCGTTCGCGAACGCGTTCGGCGACGCCGAGGCTCGGATGCGGCGACACTTCCTGCCACACGCGATCTTCACCGACCCCGAGGTTGGCAGCGTCGGCCTCACGAAAGATCGAGCGCTGGCCGAGGGGTACGACGTCGTCGCCGGGCTCGTGCCTTTCGAGCGAGTCGAGAAGGCCAAGCTGATCGGCGAGACGAGCGGTTTCATCAAGTACGTCGCCGAGAAGGCGACCCATCGGCTGCTCGGCTGTCACGTCGTCGGCGCCGCCGGAGCAGACCTCGTGTACGACGCGGTCGTCGTGATGCGAGCGGGCGGTCGGATCGACGAGCTCGCGACCGCAGTTGGAGTGTTCCCGACGTTGCAGGAGGGGATGGAGGGCGCTGCTCGAGGTCTCCTTCGGCGCGATTCACCCGAAGAGGTGGCGGGACCGCTCGTCACCGCGCAACACCGCGGGAGGAGGTGACAACGATGACCACCACGACAATCACATGCCCGGCGTGCGGCGCTGAGTTCGAGACGCAGGAGGAGCTCGACGCTCACGGACACGACGTGCACGAGAGCGACAAGGAAACCCAGCCGGAGAAGTGACCTCGTGCGGCGCCGAGCGCGGTGCTCGTTACCTCGCTCGCGCCGCTCGAGGCCGAG
>CALGFI010000119.1 GCA_937881155.1 uncultured bacterium
CCCCTATGCTACGCGTCGATGTCAGACGACATCGCGCGCCGATTGCTCGAGGTGTCGGAGCTCCACGGCGACTTCGTGTTGTCGTCGGGGAAACGGTCGTCCGTCTACTTCGACAAGTTCCGCTTCCTCACCGACCCGGACCTGTTGAGAGAGACGGCTCGCGCCGTCGCCCGGCTTCTCCCCGAACGCGTGACGCACCTCGCGGCGCCGGAAGGAGCGGCCACGCTGCTCGTCGCGGCGGTGGCGCTCGAGACGAGCCGGAGGATCGTCGTGGTGCGCAAACAGGCGAAGGCGTATGGAACGCGGTCGCTCGTCGAAGGGGATGCGCCAGATGGCGCGCAGATCGCGCTGATCGAGGACGTCTCGACGACGGGCACGCAGGTGCTCGCGGCGGCCACCGCGCTCGAGGACGCAGGCTGCACGATCGCGCTCATCGTGCTGGCGATCGATCGAGGCGGCGCAGGGCGACTGCGAGAGGCGGGGTACGACGTGTCGTCCGTCGCGGAGGTACGCGGGAGCGACTGAGCGAACGGAATCGTCGAGACGACGTCAGCTGGTCGTGAGCGCGCGATCCGAGACGGCGGGCATCTCGCACCGCCACACTTGGAGGCGCCACAGCAGACGGCTTCCGCGCGCGTGGAGGTGGAGGATCCCTTCCTTCATCATCCTCGCCACCGCCTTCGAGCTGGCGACGACGTCGGGCAACGGGAACTCGCGCTCGAGAAGCGACTGAAGGTTCGCTGCGCCGAAGATGCGACGCGCGACCTCCAGGATGCTGTTCTCCGCCTGGATCGTTCCGGTCGGTAGATACAGTCGGCCACCCGGTCGCAGGCACCCGTTCTCACGGATGCTCTCCAGCATCGCCGCGGGAAGCTCCGCACCGGTCGGACCGCCGGCGTGACCTTCGGGGAACCAGCCGGATACGGCGGCGATCTCGTCCGGGATCCCCGAGACGTCGCCGATGATCACGTCGGCCTGGATGCTTCGAACGGGCTCGAGCAGGTTGCCGACGCGGAACTCGACGCGGTCGTCGACGCCGAGCCGCTCGGCGTTCCGTGTGGCGACGGCGACCGACGCCTGCGACAGATCGACCCCGTAGACGTGCCTGGCTCCGAGGTTGGCGGCGACGAACGACAGGACGCCGCTCCCCGACCCGACGTCGATCACCGTGTCGCCTGGCTGGATCTCGAGCGCCTCGGCGATCGTGCGGCTCGTATGCGTGGGCGCGAACACACCGGGGTTGACCTCGATCGTGAACGGGCCGGTCCGGCCCTTCCAGTCGAGCAGATCGGGTGCGCTCATTGGTGGCCAATGGTGCGGGTTGGAGAGCCGCTCAGTCAACCGATCAAACGGCCGGTTGTTCGAACGCCGCGTCCTCTCCAGGCACGACCTCACCGCGGTCGATCGCCGCGGCGAGCGCATCGGCGCGATCGGCGACGTCGGCGGTGCGGACGCCCCGATGCACCGAGGGGTAACGCCGAAGGCGGCCGGAGCCCCGCGTCAGCAGCCGGATCGCCCCGTGGGCGTTCCCCCGCAGCAGGTGGGTATAGCCGGCGCCGAGCTGCGACAGTCCCTTGAAGAACTCGGCGTCGTCGGTGTCGCGCGACTGCTTCCACGCCGTCTCCCAGGCCTCGTGCGCGGGGAAGAACCGCCCGTGGTTCAGATGCTCACGCGCGAGACGGTGGTTCTCCTCGACGGAGAACGACTCGTAGTCCTCCAGATGCAACGTGTTCTCGGCATCCCACGGCTGTGGACGGCCGAGCTCGTCGCGTGGCCGCTCCGGCTTGTTGCGCGTCGTCGTGGGCTTCCCCGTCTTGCCCGTCGCCTCGCGCGCCATGCGTTCATCGTACGGTTTCTCCGAGCCGACTCGGCCCGGCATCGCGGAAGCGTTGCTGGCGCGCCCCACGCACGGCCGATACCCTGCCGACATGGACCCGGCGCACGAGGCGGCGGAGAAGACCGAGCCACCGGTCGCCGAAACGCAGGCGCGGGGCGCCCAGGAGGTCCGACGTCCCGCCGTGATCGCCTCTCCTGGCGCGATGCCGACATGGATCCCCAAGCTTCTGTTGCAGATCGTCGTGACGGTATTCGCGGCCTACGCCGCGTTCTCCATCTTTCGCCGGCTGCGGGACCTCGTCGTGTGGCTCATCACCGCGCTGTTCCTCTCGTTCGCCCTGGAACCCGGCGTCAACTGGCTGGTCGGGCGGGGGTGGCGGCGCGGGGCCGCCACGGCTGTTCTGCTGTTCGCGCTCGCCCTCCTCGTCGTGATGATGATCGCGCTGATGGTTCCGCTCGTGATCGACCAGGTGCAGGAGCTCGTCCAGCGGCTCCCCGGTTTCCTGGAAGAAGCGAGTGTCCGCACCGAGCGGTGGTTCGATATCGAGCTCACCAGCGAGCGGCTTCTCGAACAGATCGCCGGGGCGCAGACGAGCGTTGCTCGTCTCGCCGCGAACGTCGCGTCGGTCGGTGCGTTCCTGCTGAGCGTGCTGTTCCAGATGCTGACGATCGGGCTTTTCACGTTCTACCTCGTTGCCGACGGGCCGAGGTTCCGGCGTGCCGTGTGTTCGATCCTCCCCCCGCGGCGGCAGCGAGAGATTCTCTCCGCGTGGGAGGTGGCGATCGACAAGACGGGCGGGTACCTGTATTCGCGCCTGCTCCTTGCCGTCATCAACGCCGCCTTCACGTTCGTCGTCCTCCAGGTGCTCGGCGTGCCGTTCGCGTTGCCGCTCGCGATCTGGCAGGGGTTCGTCTCGCAGTTCATCCCGGTCGTCGGCACGTACATCGCGGCGGCGGTACCGCTCCTCGTCGCACTCCTCGAGGACCCGATCGGGGCGCTGTTCTTCACGATCTTCGTCCTGGTCTATCAGCAGATCGAGAACTACCTGCTGGCGCCGCGGATCACCGCTCGAACGATGCAGCTCCATCCGGCGGTCGCGTTCGCCGCGGCGCTGGCCGGCGGTTCGATCAACGGACTTCTCGGCGCGTTCATCGCCTTGCCCGCTGCGGCCGTGATCCAGGCGACCGTGTCGACGTACCTGACGCGCCACGAGGTGATCGAGTCCGAGCTGACGCGCGAGGACGAGACGACGCTCAGCCCGGCGGAGATCGCCGGTACGGACGAGGATTCCGACAAACGCGAGTCCCGGATCATGGCGCGCATGCGGTCGCGCCTCCGCCGGAACGGCGACTGACACCGCGGATACGCTCGAGGCCGTGACACAACGCTTCGACGTGATCGTCGTCGGCGCCGGCGCGATCGGCACCTCCGCCGCTCGATGGCTCGCCGCCCGTGGACGGAGCACGTTGCTGCTCGAGCGGTACGAGGTCGGGCATGCCCGCGGGAGCTCGGGTGGACCGACCCGGGTCTTCCGTCTCACCTACGACCATCCGGACTACGTCCGAATGGCCCGCCGGGCACTCGAGGAGTGGCGTGTCCTGGAGGACGAGGTCGGCGAGCCGCTGATGGTCACGACGGCCGGCCTCGACATCGGAAGGGCCGGGCGGTCGTCGGCGGAGGCGCTCGAGGCGGCGGGCGAGAGGTTCGAGTACCTCACGGTCGCCGCGGTGACCGAGCGATGGCCGGCGCTCCGCCTCGACCCCGCGACCGAGGTGTTCGTCCAGGAGGACGGCGGCGTCTGCATGGCCGAGCGCACCGTGCTCGCACAAGGCAAGCTCGCCGTAGACCTCGGCGCGACGTTGCTCGAGAACACGCACGTGCTCCAGGTCGTGGCGCGCGGAGACCGAGCGGAGGTCCGGACCGATGCCGAGACGTACGACGCGGGAGTCGTCGTCGTCACCGCCGGTCCGTGGGCGCGCCCGCTGTTGCTCGGCGCGGGGATCGACGTCCCGCTCGAGCCGAGTCTCGAGCAGGTCACGTACTTCGCGCTCGACGACCCCTCACCGCTGCCGACCGTGATCGACTGGGACGTGACGCCGCCGCGGACGCCGTACACGGTCCCCGATCCGACGCGCCCCGGCCACTTCAAGGTGGCGTTGCACATGTCGGGGCCGCCGGTGGAGGCCGACGGGCGATCGTTCGAGCCCGATCGGGAACGTGAGCGCCGCGTGATCGAGTACGCCGCAGGCAGGTTCGCGCCGCACGTTCCCGACGGCGGCACCGAAACGTGCCTCTACACGAACACGCCGGACGAGAACTTCCTCTTCGATCGCATCGGCCCGATCGTCGTCGGCTCGCCGTGCAGCGGACACGGATTCAAGTTCGCGCCCCTGAGCGGCTTGGTCCTCGCGGACCTCGCGGTGGGGCGGGAGCCGGCGATCCCGATCGACCGCTTTGCCGCGAGCCGCTTCGCCTAGGCCTCGGCCCGAACGGTACGGTGCTCGGGATGAACACACAGCGGCTACGTTGACGGGCGGCCGGGCATCCCCTCGGGGCGGCGAACCGCTCTCGTCCGCGGATCTCGCGACGAAGTCGCGGTTGAACCTGCTGTCTCAGGTGGTGCGCGGGATGCGAGGACGTCAGTGGCGCGTCGTGCCGCATCCGGGACCGATCGGCGGCGAGCAACACACCGGTGGAAGGTCGGGCGCACTGCGCGCGGCGATCTTCGGCGTCAACGACGGCCTGGTCTCGAACGTGTCGCTGATCTTCGGCGTTGCCGGAGCCGGGGTGGACAACCAAGTCGTCATCCTGGCCGGCATCGCCGGTTTGCTCGCGGGCGCGTTCTCGATGGGCGCAGGCGAGTACATCTCGGTGCGCGTGCAGCGCGAGGTGTTCGAACGACTCATCCACCTGGAGGCCCACGAGATCGGTTCGGAACCGGAGGCCGAGCGCGAAGAGCTGGCCGCGATCTACGTCCGCAAGGGGCTGCCGGATGACCTCGCCGACCGCCTGGCGACCGAGCTGATGAGGGATCCCGCCGTCGCGCTGGAGACGCACGCGCGGGAGGAGCTCGGACTCGATCCCCAGATGGGTCTCGGGTCGCCCGTCGCGGCCGCCAGCGCGTCGTTCGTGACGTTCGCCTCTGGCGCGCTCCTCCCACTGCTGCCGTTCCTGTTCGCGTCGGGCGGCGCCGCCATACTGGCCTCGGCCGCGCTCTCGGGCGCGGCCCTGTTCGGTGTCGGCGCGGCCATGACGTACCTGACTGCGCGCGGGGCGTTCTACTCGGGCGCTCGCATGCTTGCGATCGGCGCTGCCGCCGCGGCGATCACGTACCTCGTGGGCAAGGCGCTCGACGTCGGCGTGGGGGTCTGATGATCGGCGCAGCTCCGCTGCGGCCGCTACGTCCCGCGATGACGAGCTGGCGCGTCGACCGATCCTCGCGGCGTCACGGTTCGAGCGGCTCCGCCGGCGCGCCGATCATCTCCTCGAGCGCGCTTCGGAGCGACTCGTAACGGCGATCGCCGAGCTCGCGGCGAGCTCGCGCTTCGACGGCGGCGACCGCTCGGCGTGCTTCGGCGACGTACCGGCGTCCGCGCGCGGTGAGACGGACCATCTTCGAGCGGGCGTCCTCGGGGTCGGGCACGCGGCGCACGTACCCCCGGTTCTCGAGGTCGTCGACGACCAGCATCATCCCCTGCTTCGTCATCCTCGCCCGCCGTGCGAGGTCCACGAGCCGCGTTCCCGAACGCCGGTCGATGTGCATGAACACCGCACCGTGGCCCGGCCGCGCGTCGGGGAACCCGCGTTCCTCGAGACTGGCGACGACCTGTGCACCGACGGCGCGCGACGCCTCGAGCAGCAAGCGCGGGAGATCGGGTTCACCCACAGCGTCATGCTCGCACCAACGACTCTGTGCCGTCGATCAGGTTGACCGCGGTTCGGGCCGGTAGCCTCGTCGACGTGACGATCGACGTCCACGTGGCCGAACCGCGCGAGTACGCCGAGGCCGGGCGCGTCACCGCGCTCGCGTACCGCGAGTTCGTCGAGCCCGGTGAGACCGCCTGGGAGGAGTACCTCGACCACATCGCCGACGTCGCCGGTCGAGCCGATCGCTCGGTCATCCTCGTCGCGTCGGACGACGGGCGCGTGGTCGGAAGCGCGACGCTCGAGCTCGGCGAACGCGTCGACGACGATGATCCCCCGCTCGCGCCCGACGAGGCGCACGTCCGGATGCTCGGCGTGCATCCGGACTCCAGAGGTCGAGGCGTCGCCCGCGCGCTCATAGAGGCCAGCTTCGCGCAGGCACGTGCCGCCTCTCGCACGCGCCTCACGCTCCACACGACTGAACGGATGAAGGCGGCGAAGGCGATGTACGAGGCGATGGCGTTCCGCCGGCTGCCGGACCGGGTCTTCCCCGACGGGTTCGTGTTGCTGACCTACGAGATCGCCGTGCCGCCCGAAGCCGGGGACGACGCGCTCGCGTCGACCGACCGTCGCTAACCGCTGCCGGTCCGAACCACCTCGCCCGTCGAGAGGACCACGCCGTCCTCACACTCGGCCTGGACGAGCCCCCCGCGGAACTGCTGGTCGTACAGGCGCGCGTACAGCCCTCCGCGTTCGAGCAGCTCGTCGTGGGTCCCCCGCTCGACGATCTTGCCCCTTTCGACGACGAAGATGACGTCGGCCGACAGGATCGTCGACAGTCGATGCGCGATGGCGATCGTGGTCCTCCCCGTCATCAGCGGTTCGAGCGCGGCCTGTACCAGCCGTTCGGACCTCGTGTCGAGTGAAGACGTCGCCTCGTCGAGGATGAGGATCCGTGGGTCCTTGAGGATCACCCGCGCGATGGCCAGGCGCTGTTTCTCGCCGCCCGAGAGCTTGTAGCCGCGCTCGCCGACGATCGTGTCGTACCCCTCGGGGAGCTCGGCGATCCGCTCGTGGATGTTCGCGGCAAGAGCCGCGGCTTCGAGCTCCTCGAGCGATGCCGTCGGTTTGCCGTAGAGGAGGTTGCGACGGATGGTCGTGTGGAACAGGTACGTCTCCTGCGTGACCACACCGATCGAGTCACCGAGCGACTCGAGCGCGAGCTTCCGCACGTCGAGCCCGTCGATCTCGACGTTTCCGCGCTGCACGTCGTACAGGCGCGGAACGAGGTAGGTGATCGTCGTCTTCCCCGCACCGGACGGTCCGACGAGCGCGGCGAGCTGACCAGGTTCGATCTCCAACGAGATCCCCTCAAGCGTCCAGTCCCTGGGGACGCCGTTGGCCGTCGCGAGATCGGTCGGCGAGACGGGCGTGGGACGTTCCTCCGGCGGCGTGTCGTATCGGAACCACACGTTGCGGAACGCGACGGAGCCCCGCACCTCGGTGGGGGGGATCCGAACCGCATCCGGAGCGTCCGCGATCTCCTGCTTGAGGTCGAGGTACTCGAAGATGCGATCGAACAGCGCCAGCGACGAGTGGATCTCCGTCGAGACCTGCAGCATCGAGCCGATCGGGAAGAACAGACGCGACTGAAGCGTGGTGAACGCGACGATGTCTCCCGCCGTGAGCGCGTCGCTGCCGTTGCTGAGCACCCAGCCGGCCACCAGGTAGACGAGCGCCGGCGTGATCGAGAAGAACGTCCCCACGACGGCGAAGAACGAGCGGCCGATCATCGTCTGACGGATCTGCAGCCCGGTCAGCCGTGTGTTCTCGCCGCGGAACCGATCGATCTCGTGCCGCTGCCGCCCGAACGACTTGGACAGCAGGATGCCGGAGACGGAGAGCGTCTCCTCCGTCACCGCGGTCAGGTCGGCGAGCGTCTTCTGCGTGTTCGTCGCGACCTCGCGCCGCGCGCGACCCACTTTCACGGTGAGCCACAGGAAGAGGGGCATCAGCGCGAGCGACAGGACCGTCAGCTGCCACGAGAGGACCGTCATCGCGATCAGCGTGCTCGCGATCACGACGACGTTGGCCAGGATGTTCGACGTGGTGTCGGTGACGACGGTCTGGACGCCGCCGACGTCGTTCGCCAGACGTGACTGGATCTCACCAGTTCGTGTCGTGGTGAAGAAGCGGAGCGGCATGTACTGAAGGTGCTCGTACAGCCGGTTGCGCAGGTCCTGCATCACGCTGAGACCGACGTTGTTCGCGAGGTAGGTCTGCCCGATGCCGATGACCCCGGTAACGATGGGGATCGCCACCATGAGGGCGACGTACCGGTACAGCAGCCCGAGGTCGGGACATGGTCCCCCGCCAGCGCACACGCCCGGAGGGCTCCCGAACAACGCGTTGTCGAACACAGCCTTGATCAGCAGCGGGTTGACGACGCCGAGACCGGACGTCACCACGATCGCGAGGCCGACGAGCCCGACCCTCCGCCGGTACGGCGCGAACGTCGAGATGACCCGACGGATCGTGTGCTTGCCGATCGGTCGTGCGTCAGTCTCGGTGGGGATCCCGAAGAAGCGGCCGTGCCCTCTCATGTTCTTTCAGGATAAGGGCGGTCGGCGATGCGCTATTCCCGGACTAGGCTCTCGATCATGGACGTCGCCGATCAGCTGACGATCCTCGGCCGCTCGGCGCTCGCCGCGGCGCTCGGCATCGTCATCGGGCTCGAACGCGAGACGCGAGGAAAGGCGGCGGGCGAGCGGACGTTCGCGCTGCTGTCGCTCGGCGCTGCCGCGTTCGTATCGATCGGCGGCTTCTTGTTCCCCGCATCGGCCGACCGCATCGTGCAGGGCATCGCCGCGGGCGTTGGGTTCCTGGGCGGCGGCGTGATCTTCCGGCGCGAAGCGGGCGTTCAGGGACTGACGACGGCGGCGAGCGCGTGGGCGGCGGCCGCCATCGGCGTCGTGGCCGGCCTCGGCGCGTACGTCGCTGCGGTGCTCACGACGGTCCTCGTGCTGATCATCCTCGAGCTCGATCAGATCCCGCTCCTGCGGAGGATGAGCGAACAGGCCGAGGCCGCCGCTTCGGCGAACCCTCGGGACCGCGACCATCCGGAGCATCACCGCCCGCGCGCGCCGCACGACCGCGGGCCCTGATCCCGGCGATCTCGACCGCACGAGCGAACACCGCGTCGAGCATCGGCCGAGTGAGCCTCCCGGTGAACGTGTTCTGCTGGCTCGGGTGGAAGCTGCCGATCATCGTGTACGGACCGATCTGTGCCTCGGCACCGTGCGCGAACCTCGGCCGTGGCCGCCGAACGTGACCGAGTGACGCGAGCGCCCGGAGCGTCCCGTCCCAGGCGTACGCGCCGAGCGCGACGATGACGCGCACGCGTTCGAGCGCGGCGATCTCGCGTTCGAGATACGGCAGACAGTTGTCCCGCTCCACCGGCGTGGGCTTGTTGTCGGGCGGCGCGCAACGGTTCACCGCGGCTATGTACGTGTCGATGAGACGAAGCCCGTCGTCGCGCCGGCGCGACACGCCGCTGTTGGAGAGCCCGGCCCCGTAGAGCGCGGGAAAGAGGAAATCAGCCGACGCGTCGCCGGTGAAGATGCGCCCCGTTCGGTTTCCGCCGTGCGCGGCCGGAGCCAGCCCGACGATGAGGATGCGGGCGTCCGGGTCGCCGGAACCGGGGACCGGACGCCCCCAGTACTCGTCGTCGGCGAACCGCGCGACCTTTTGGCTCGCGACGCGCTCGCGCCACGCGACGAGACGCGGACACCTGCGGCACTCGACGACGTCGGCCGTGACGAGGGCGAGCTGGTTTCGGGTCACACTGGCACCGAGTCCCGATGCTACGGCTGCTTCGTGGGTAGGGGTTGCCATCGGCCGTCACGGTGGTAAACAAGACCCCTTCCCATGCCCGTATCGAAGCCCGCCGTTCGGATCGCGACGCGGATCACGCTCGTCGCCGCGATCTCAGCCGCGCTGCTGGCCGGACTCGTGCCGCTGCGGGGAGGCGCGGCGCCTCGCGCCGTCGTGCGTACCGTCCCCGTGGCCATCGGCGTACTGCAAACGGAGTCGCCCGCCCTCCGTACAGCGGATGGGATGGTGCTGGCGCGAACGGCGACACGAACACGGCCGACGGTCGTCTGCGCGCCGATGCGCGCGACCGGACTCGGCGTGACGTGGCATCAGCACGCCGCCGGAGACGTCGACACCCTGGTCCGAACGCCGACAGCCGTCGGCGGTTGGTCGCCGCGGGTTCGTCTCGAGTCCGGCGACGAACCGGATCCCGGATCCCTCGAGGCGGCGACGGGCACCCGGGGCACGTCGTTCCTGTGGACCGGTGGATCACGCTGCGTGCGCCTGCGGCTGGACCTCGACGCGGGCGTTCGGCTGTCGGATCTGTCCGTGGTCTTCGTCGACTCGTCGGGCGACGTGCCGCCTCTCGCCGGCTCACTCGGCGTGGCATCGGCGCTCGCGCGCGAGCCGAGGATTGTCACGCGCGACGAGTGGGGCGCCGATCCCGGCCTGATGAACTGCACGCCGTTCGTCGCGGACGAGGTACGAATGGGCTTCGTCCACCACACGGCCGGAACGAACGACTACACGCGCGAGGAGGCGGACGACGTGATCCGCGGCGTCTACGCGTACCACACGAGCGGCCGTGGATGGTGCGACATCGGTTACAACTTCCTGGTCGACCGGTTCGGGACGATCTATGAGGGGCGTTCCGGCGGGATCGAGCTTCCCGTGATCGGTGCCGCGCAGGCGGGGTTCAACACCGGCGCGTTCTCCGTGTCCGTGATGGGGAACTTTCAGACGGCGCAGGTGCCCGACGCCGTCAAGCGGGCGCTGGTACGACTGTTGGCGTGGCGGCTCGACGTCGCGCACGTCAACCCGAGCTCTCAGGCGACGATGACCTCCGCCGGCGGCAGCACCACTCGGTACGACGCGGGCACCGTCGTCCGGCTGCACGCGATCTCCGGACACCGTGACACCGGCTTGACCAAGTGCCCGGGCGCGAACCTGTATCCGCTGCTGCCGTCGATCCGTGACCGCGTGGCGCGCCGCGGCCTGCCCAAGATCTGGAATCCGCGCCTGAACCACGAGCAGATCACGGTGGGCGAACCGGTCAACATCAGGATCCGGGCCCGAGCCTCGGCAAAGCTCGACTGGTCGGTGACCGTCCTCGACCCGGCCGGAGCGTTCTTCGCGGATCTCGGAGGGCAGACCACCGACGCGCTCAGGGTGATCTGGCCGGCCGGCGGTCCTCCGACGCCCCCCACGGTGCCTGGCCTGTACACCGTCCTGCTGAGCGCGGCGGACGCGAAGGGAAGGGTTGCGCGCCCGGCCACTCTCTCGTTCGAGGTCGTGTCGGCTCTTTCGCCGTCTCCCTCGCCGTCAGTGTCGCCGCTCCCGTCTGCGTCGCCGTCCTGAGAATCGTCACCGTTCGCCCAGCACATCGAGCGCCATCGCGGGATCGTTGGACGCGATCGCGTCGACCCCGAGGTCGAGGAACGCGCGCACGTCACGCGGGTCGTCGACCGTCCACGTCCCGAGCCGAAGCCCGGCTTCGTGAACGGCGCGAACGTACTCCTCGCCCTCGCCTGCGAGGGCCGACGCGTTGGGCAGCACCATGTCGTGGCCCGCGTCGACGGCGTGCGTGAGGGCGTCGCGCGGCGCGACCGCCTTCCAAACGAGGAACCCGGTCGGGACGCGGGGCGCCATCTGCCTCGACGACACGACGGACGACGGGTTGAACGAGACGATCAACACCGGGCCGTCGAACCCGGTCCGTTCGAGCTCGGCGTGCGTCTCGCGCACGATCGACTCCTGGTCGGCCTCGAACGCCGGCTCCCCGGGCAGGTTCTTGATCTCGAGCACGGCGCCGGCACGCCCGCTGAGAGTCCCGAGCGCCGCGGCGAGCGTGGGGACGGGCTCGGGCGAATCGGACGTGCCGGCGTTCAGCACTCGCAACTCGGCCGCGGTGAGCTCGTGCACGGCGCCCGAGCCGTCCGTCGTTCGATCGACCGTCGGATCGTGCATCACGACGGCACGCCCGTCGCTCGAGAGCCGGACGTCGAGTTCCACGAGGCGCGCACCGATCGAGATCGCTTCCTCGAACGCCGACAGCGTGTTCTCCGGCCTCGTCGACGACGCGCCGCGATGGGCGACGATCACCGGGAACGCGTCGGCCGGGAAGCCGTGGTCGCGCACGAGTGTCAGACGAGACTCGCCGGACAGAGGTAATTGACCGGGCACTGCTCGCACAGCGGCCGCCGAGCGATGCACAACGCCCTGCCGTGGTCGATCAGCACGTAGGTGAAGTTGAACCACCGTTCCCTCGGGATCAGATGCATCAGGTCCTGCTCGATCTTGTCGGGATCCGACTGGGTGGTGAATCCGAGCCGGTTGCTCACGCGTTTCACGTGCGTGTCGACGGCGATCCCCTCGACCTTGCCGTACGCGTTGCCGAGCACGATGTTCGCCGTCTTCCGCGCCACACCGCGCAGGGTGAGGAGATCCTCCATCGTGTCGGGAACCTTGCCGTCGTAGACCTCGACGATGCGCCTGCACGCCTCGCGGATCGCCGTCGCCTTCTGGTTGAAGAACCCGGTGGACTTGATGTCCGCCTTCAGCTCGTCCTCCGGCACGCGCAGGTAGTCCTCCGCCGTTCGGTACTTCTCGAACAGCGTCTCCGTCACCTTGTTCACGTTCACGTCGGTTGACTGCGCCGACAAGATGGTCGCCACGAGCATCTCGAGGGCGTTCGAGAAGTTCAGGGCAACCTTCGCGTCGGGGTAGGTCTCGGACAGGATGCGCACGATCTCGGGCGCGCGCGCCTCGATCGGGTCGTCTCGCGTGAGCTTCTGGGCGCTCACTCGTCGGTTGGATCGCTCATTCGGCGAAGCGGAGTGGGAGCTCGAACGCGTCGCCTTCGGCGAAGATCTCCCATTCGCCCTCGCGGAAGAGGTGGATCTTCTGCCGACCGACTACTTGCCACGACGTGCCGTCGCCGATCATCGCGGTGTCCTCGTCCATGCCCACGAACATCTCACCGGGAGGAAGAGAATCGACGATGAACGCGCCGGCGCCCGGAACCCACATGTCGACGATGTCCCAGTGCGGCGCGAACAGCACGTCGCGCACGAAGCCGAGCCCCGGCGCCCACACCGAATCGAGCTCGGTCGTGTCCGAGTCGTACGTCCGTTCCGTGAGGAACGCGACACCGGCGCTGCATCCGGCGAACGGCAATCCGCGGCGCATCGCGTCGACGAGCGCGCGCCAGAACGGGGTCTCTCGGAGGATCGCGGCAAGCCGGGCGGGGTTCCCGCCCGAGAAGAACACCAGCGATGCGTCGTCCAGCCGCTCGACGATCTCGATCCGGTGTGCGTCGTCACGCGTCTTCAACGGCACGACCTCCGCGTCGATCCCGAGCGACGCGAAGTGCTCCAGGCCCCTGGCTCCCCAGGCGTCGAACGACGCGTCGCCCTCGTGCGCCGCCGCGGTGGGCAGCACGAGCGCCCGGCCACCCGGCTTCGCGGAGCGCTCCATCAGCCATCGCTCGACCGGCTCGGACCACGGCTGGAACTCTCCCGAACCGAGCAGCGCGAGGGCTCGTCCGGTCATGCTGCGCCGTCCTTCAGCTGGGCCGGACGGAGCTCCGCGTCGACACGCGCGCCCAGCTCGGAAGCGACGTCGAGCAACGCGTCCAGATCCTCCGCCTCTGTCCGGAAGTTGACGATGCAGATGCGAAGCACGAAGCGCCCGTTCAGCACGGCGTTCGAGCAGAACACTCGCCCGTCGAGCTGGATCTCGGTGAGCAGTCGCTCGTTCAGCTGGTTCAGGTACTCCTCTCGGCCGGGACCCCGGCCGAGCGACGGCGGCACATAGCGGAAACACGCGATCGACAGCGTGACCGGCGCCGTGGCCTCGAACTCCGGACGCTCGGTCGCCCGCGCGGCCAGGTACCGGGCCAGGGCGGCGTCGTGCGAGATGCGCGCCGCGTACGCGCGCCACCCGTGCGCGAGCAGCGACACCCACACCTTGAGCGCCCAGAAGCCCCGAGAGAACTGAGGGCCGTGCTCCATCAGGTCCAGGCCCCAGCCCGTGCGGTCCTTGTCGGCCCGGGTGTAGGTGGGGTGCACGACGAAGCTGTCGCCGAGGTGACGAACCTCGCGTACGAGGACACACCCTCCCGAGTGGGGCGTGTAGAGCCACTTGTGCGGATCGAACGCGATCGAGTCGGCACGCTCGATGCCGGCGAGTTGCGGGCGAAGATCGTCGGCGAGCACGGCCGGTCCGCCGTAGGCGGCGTCGACGTGGAACCAGATGCGCTCGTCGGTGCAGACGTCGGCGATGTCGCCCAGGGGATCGATCGATCCGGTCGCCACCGTTCCCCCGCTCCCGACGACGGCGATGGGGCGGACTCCGTGATCCCGATCGGTCTTGATCGCGTCGCGAAGCGCGTCCACCCGCATGCGGTAGGAATCGTCGACAGCGACGTGCCGCACCGCCGCCGTTCCCAGCCCGAGCATGTCGGCGGCCCGGTCGTTCACGACGTGCGCCTCGGCCGACTCGTAGATCGCGAGTGGGGGCCCGTCACGTACGCCGTCGCGCCTGACGTCCCAGCCGGCCGTCCGGTCACGCGCCGCCTTCAGTGCGACGAAATTCGCCATCGCTCCGCCCGAAACGATCAGCCCGCCCGCGGTGTCCGGCAGGCCGAACCGATCGGCGAACCAGCGCGTGAGGTTGAGCTCGATCTCGGTGGCGGCCGGCGACAGACGCCACCCGCCGAGGTTCGCGTTCAGACCCGCCGCGAGCAGGTCGGCGACGGCTCCCGGCACCGTCCCCGCTCCACTGATGTACGCGTAGAACCGAGGGTGGCCGGGGTACATCGAGTGCTCCAACACGACGTCGCGGAGGTACGCGAGCAGGTCGTCCTTGGGCATCGGTTCCACCGGCACGTCGAGGGCGACCGCCGCGTGCACCTCTGCCTCGGTCACGCGGCGCGACACCGGCAGCGTCGGAAGTGATCGCAAGAGCTCTTCCCAGATGTCCGTCGCGCCGTCGGCGAAGGCTCGCGCCTTTGCGGCGTCCCAATCGAGATCGCGAAACGGCTCGGGCGCCGTCGTCACCGCTTCTCCTCGCCGAGCCGAAAGGACTCCGTTGACATCTCGCGCCACCACACGTCCTCGCCGACGGCCTCGAAGATCGCGCCGACCTGGCTCTTGTGCTCCAGGATGGCCTTGACCTTCAGATCGTTGATGTCCGCGGGCAGTCGGTAGTCGATGGAGAGCTCATCGCGCGGAGTGACGACGGGCGTGCCGGGACGGAACACGTTGAACGGCTCCCAGATCGGGACGAACTCCTCGGCCCACTCCGGCGTCACGGTCGCGTAGTGCACGGACGAGCCCGGTTTGCCTGCCTCGCGGAGCGCTTGCGTTGCCCATCTCGAGACGTCCCTGTGCGCGGCGTGATCCGTCATCCCGTCGGGCCCGAACGTGATGATCGTGTCCGGCTGAACGTCGGTGACGATCTCCCGGACGCGCGCGTATCCCTCGTCGGGAAGACCGGTGTCCATGTCGATGTCGGGGAGGTCGAGCCACGTATGCTCGTCGACGCCGAGGATGGCGAGACATTGCTCGAGCTCGGCGGTGCGCACCCCACCCATCGTGGCGGAGGGCCAGCGGTCCTCGTCCATAGACCCACCTTCGCCACGCGTCGCGGTGACGCACACGACGCGCGACCCGTTCCGGACCGCTCGCGCCATCAATCCCGCGGAGAGGTACGCCTCATCGTCAGGATGGGCCCACACCCCGAGGATCGTCCCCAGCTCGTCCATGCGGTGCGCCGAATCCTAGTCATGGACGCGCCGGTGCGAAGCCCGCGCCGGTTCGACCCGGAAACGCTCAGCCCCGATCGGAGCGCAGGCGCTTTCCCCGGTGGTTCGGGAAGACGACCTCGGCGTGCTGCCAACACCGGTCGGTCGTGTTGTAGACGGAAAGGCGCGTTCGACAGCCGGGGTGGGAGCAGGTGCGGTTCCCGTCCTGGGAGCTGGAGGCAGCGGCATGGTGTCGCGGTGGCGCTTCCCGGGTCACGCCGCCTATTCGGCGTCGGGACGTCACGAGTTCGTTACGCCGTGATCGAGGGATCGCCCCGCTCGGCGAACAACGCGCGAACGCGCTCGGCGACCCCGGGCGGGACGTCGTGGCAGCCGCACTTGTCGCGCAGCATCTCCTTGAGGCGACTCATGAACTGTGAGTGCCCGTAACAGTCCGAGCATCCGCCGATGTGGCGCTCGACGTCGACGCGCTCGAGACCGGCGAGCTCCCCGTCCAGGTAGAGCTCGATCTGCCTCAGCGCCTGCTCACACTCAATCTCTGACAAGTCCACGCTCCCGTACCGTCTCCCACAACGCCTTCTGCAGCGCTTTCCTTCCCCGATGCAGCCGCGACATCACGGTTCCGATCGGGATGTCCAGGATCTCCGCGATCTCTTTGTAGCTGAACCCTTCGACGTCCGCGAGCAGGACCGCCATCCGGAAGTTCTCCGGGAGCGCCTCGAGCGCCCGCTGGACGTCCTCGTCGGGGAGCCGTTCGAGCACCTCGCTCTCGGCGGACGCCTCGACACCCGACCCACCGAGCCGGTCGAACAGGTACCAGTCCTCGATCTCGTCATCGCCAACGGTCACCGGCTCGCGCTGGCGCTTGCGGTACGTGTTGATGAACGTGTTCATCAGGATCCGGTACATCCACGCACGGAGGTTCGTCCCCTCCTGGAACCCCGCGAAACCTCGATACGCGCGGAGGAATGTCTCCTGCACGAGGTCCTCGGCGTCCTGAGGGTTGCGGGTGAGGCGCAGCGCCGCGCCGTAGAGGTTCGGGAGCAGCGGGAGGACGTCGCGCTCGAAGCGCGCGCGAACGGCCGGGTCGTCGGGCGGCGTCTGGCCGCGAGCCACGCGACTCCCTGTATCCGTAGGCGACGACATCCCGAACAGTATCCCGCATGCCGTCACTCCCAGCCCGCCCGTTGAGGTCCGTTCGGACGCTGTCGCTATGGGAGGGGCGATGGGAAGATGGAGCCTCATGGCGAACGACAACAACGAGCGACGCGGTCGCTGGCAGGGGTTCGACCTCGGCGGCGGCTCATCGGGCGAGCCGCGCCGCATGCGCACCTCGCCCTGGGTGCTCGTCATCGGGTTCCTCCTGCTGCTGTTCCTGTTCAATTACCTCGCGTCACCCAGGCCGAACGCGCTCGACTACTCGGATTTCCTCGAGCACGTCGAGGCCGGCCGTATCGAGGGCACGCTCGAGATCTCGCAGACGTCGGTGAGCGGCCGGATCGAGGGTCCGGACGACGGTGACCCGTTCACCACGACGATCCCGCCGATCCTCCAGGGGACGTCGGAGCTCACCGACCTTCTCGACGAGAACGGCGTCGCCTATACCGGTGTCACGCCGAACCCGCTGGGCAGCGTGCTCATCGGATGGGTCGCGCCGCTGCTGTTGTTCGGATTGCTGTGGTTCTTCCTGATTCGCCGGATGAGCGGGGCGCAGGCAGGAGCGGCGCTCAACCTGGGGCGGAACCGCGTGCGGATCTACGACCGCAAGGAGATGAAGACGACGTTCACGGACGTCGCCGGCGTCGACGAGGCGAAGGAAGAGCTGAAAGAGATCGTCGAGTTCTTGCGCAACCCGAAGAAGTACCAGCGGCTCGGCGGCCGGATCCCGAAGGGTGTGCTGCTGCTCGGTCCGCCGGGATGCGGCAAGACGCTGCTGGCCCGGGCGGTCGCCGGCGAGGCGAACGTCCCGTTCTTCTTCATGTCGGGGTCGGAGTTCGTGGAGATGTTCGTCGGCCTCGGCGCCGCCCGGGTCCGGGAGCTGTTCCAGCAGGCCAAGGAGAAGGCGCCGGCGCTCGTGTTCCTCGACGAGATCGACACGATCGGCAAGGGGCGCGGCGGTGCGATGGGCGCGGGGTTCGGCGCGCACGACGAGCGCGAGCAGACGCTGAACCAGCTCCTCGTCGAGATGG
Source organism: uncultured bacterium (assembly GCA_937881155.1). Lineage (GTDB taxonomy): Bacteria > Actinomycetota > UBA4738 > UBA4738 > HRBIN12 > CALGFI01. Next base: position 17,750 of record CALGFI010000119.1, read on the forward strand.
ACGGGTTCGACTCCCAGAAGGGCGTGATCATCATGGCGGCGACCAACCGCCCCGACGTCCTCGACCCCGCGCTCGTGCGGCCGGGACGGTTCGACCGCCAGGTGATCGTCGACCAGCCCGACCTCAAGGGCCGCGAGGAGATCCTCAAGGTCCACGTCCGCGGGGTCGCGCTCGATCCGAGCGTCGAACTTCGGATCCTCGCCGCGCGCACGCCGGGATTCACAGGCGCGGATCTTGCGAACGTCGTGAACGAGGCGGCGTTGCTTGCCGCGCGCAAGGAGAAAGACGCCGTGACGATGATCGAGCTCGAGGAGGCGATCGATCGAACCGTCGCCGGCCTCGAACGGAAGAGCCGCGTGATGTCCGAGAAGGACAAGGAGCGCGTCGCCATCCACGAGATGGGGCACGCGCTCGTCGCCATCACCGCGCCCACGGCGGATCCCGTCCACCGCGTGTCGATCATCCCTCGGGGCGCAGCAGCGCTCGGCATGACCATGCAGCGCCCGCTGGAGGATCGCTACCTGCTCACCGAACCGGAGCTGAAGGACCGGCTCGCCGTGCTGCTGGGCGGCCGGACGGCCGAGGAGATCCTGTTCGACAACGTCATCTCGACCGGCGCGCAGAACGACCTCGAACGGGCCACGGAGATCGCTCGCGCGATGGTCGTTGAGTACGGGATGAGCCAGAAGGTCGGACCCCTATCGTTCGGCCGCGACGGGTTCCGTGGAGGGGAAGGCCGCCTGCTGTTTCCCGGCGCGGCGCCGGAGCTCTCGGACGACCTCGCCTCGCTCGTCGACGACGAGATCAAGCGCCTGGTCGGCGAGGCGCACGACCGCGCGATCCTGGTCCTGAACGAGCATCGCGACTTCCTGGAGAAGATGTCGCGGATCCTCATCCTGACCGAGGTGATCGACGGCCCCGACCTGAACGCCTATTTCGAGGGTTCGAAGCCGATCCCGACGGTCGAGGAGCTTCGGCGCGAGATGGCGGGCAACGGACGCGTCGAGCGTGACACCTTGGCGACCGGACCCGACGTCGTGCTGCAGCCGCCGGCGAACGGCTAGCGCGCCCTCGGGCAACATTCGCGCGGTGGGTCTCAGTCACTGCGCAACCGGCGGCTCGACGAGCAGGTCGAACCGGTCGCGGAACCGATCGAGGAACCGATTGAAGTTCCGCTTCGATAGCCGGTCGCGTTCCGAGGGCGACGTGGACGCCCACACGCGGTGCTCGTGTCGGTCGACCGGTACGTCGACGACGACTGCGCGATACCCGGCGTCCTTCAGCCGGAAGCTGAGCTCGATGTCGGCGGTGCGGTACCACGTGAACTTCTCGTCGAACAGTCCGGCGTCGCGGATCACGTCCCGACGGAAGGCCATGAGGTATCCCTCGATGGCGTCGACGTCCGGACCTTCGCTCTCGTGGAAGTCCCGGAGGTCGTTCGTCGAGATGCCGAACGGCCCCGCTACTCCGACGCTCGGGTCCGCGAGCGCCGACTCGAGCGGACCGAGCACGTCGCCGGTCGGTTCGATCGAACCGTCGAGGACCAGGACGAGGCGCCCGACAGAACGGCGAAGCCCCGCGTTCCGACCGGCGGCCCATCCGGTTCCGACCTCCAGGACGACGACCTCGACATCGGGGCCGTACGTCGACGGATCGGTCTCGGTCAGGTCGACGACGACGTACTG
>CALGFI010000120.1 GCA_937881155.1 uncultured bacterium
AGAAGGGGGATCGCCGTGCGCTTCAACCTGATGCTCGAGGGCCAGGAAGCGGTGACGTGGGAACGATGGCTCGCGGTCGCCGACGCGGGCGAGCGACTCGGCTTCGAGGGGTTGTACACCTCCGACCACTATCTCTCGGTCATGCGCGCCACCGATCGCGGATCCAACGACGCGTGGACGATCCTGTCGGCGCTCGCGGCGCGAACCGAACGTATCCGCCTCGGGACGATGGTCTCGCCGGTGACCTTCCGACACCCGACGGTGCTCGCGAAGGTGGCCACGACGGTCGACCGGATCTCGGGAGGACGCGTCGACATCGGGATGGGTGCCGGATGGTGGGTGGAGGAGCATCGAACACACGGCTTCCCGTTCCCACCGACCGGGGAACGGATGCAAATGCTCGAGGAGCAGCTCGAGATCGTTCACGGGCTCCTCACCGAGGAAACGTTCTCGTTTCACGGTGCTCACTACCGCCTGGACGAGAGCCCGTTCGCGTTCAAGCCCGTGCAGCAACCGCATCCGCCCATCGTCGTCGGGGGGAAGGGAGGACCGAGGATCTCGCGGCTCGCGGCCCGGTGGGCGGACGAGTTCAACACCGTCGGCGGCACGCCCGACGAGGTCCGACGCCGGTTCGATCGCGTTCGCCAAGCGGTCGACGCGCAGGGCCGTGATCAGTCCTCGTTCGTCACGTCGTTCATGACGTGGTTCTACCTCGGCGCCGACGAGGACGAGCTCCGCCAACGAGTGGAACGCGCCCGGCGCCTCGATCCGCGCGCCGGTTCGTTCGACGACTACCTCGCCGACATCTCCGAGGACTGCATCGTCGGAACGCCCGAGCGCGCGGCCGAACGGCTCTCCGAGTACGCGGCCAACGGCGTGCAGCGGGTCATGCTGAACGACGCGCTGTTCGAGGAGATCGACATGATCGAGCTGCTCGCGAACGAGGTAGTTCCCCGCGTCGAGGCGTGACCGCACCTGCTCGCTGGGGAACGATTCGTTGCTGCGCTCATGCCCGGTGTGCGTCCTGCCGACGTATAGCATCGAGCGCTCATGGCCGAGTTCAACGTCGACCCATACGCCGATCTGTACGCTCGCCGCGCGAGCGGCATGACGGCGTCGGAGGTCCGCGCGCTGTTCTCGGTCGCCTCGCGACCGGACGTCGTCTCGCTCGCCGGCGGGATGCCGTACGTGCAGGCGCTCCCGACCGAGCACGTCCTCGAGGTCGTCGAGTCGGTCCTGGTCGAGCGAGCGGACGTGGCGCTTCAGTACGGCGGCGGCCAGGGTTCGCCGGCGCTCCGGGAACGCCTGGCGATGTTGATGGCCGAGGAGGACACGTCCGCCGACCCGGAAGATCTCGTCGTCACGACCGGTGCGCAGCAGGCGCTGGACCTCGTGGGCAAGGTGCTCATCGATCCCGGTGACGTGGTCGCGGTCGAAGCGCCGGCGTACGTCGGAGCGCTATCGGCGTTCAGCGTGTACGAGCCACGGTTCCTTCAGGTCGACCTCGACGACGACGGCATGATCGTCGAGCAGCTCGAGGAAGCGCTCCTTCGCGGCGAGCGGCCGAAGTTCGTCTACACCGTGCCGAACTTCCACAACCCGGCCGGCGTGACGATGTCGCGGGCGCGTCGAGAGCAGCTCGTCGCGCTCTGTCGCGAGGCCCGGATCCCCATCGTCGAGGACAACCCGTACGGGATGCTGCGCTTCGACGGCGAACCCCTGCCGACGCTGCGCTCGCTCGATCGACAGAACGTGATCTACCTCGGCACGGTGTCCAAGGTGTTCTCGCCCGGCGTTCGTGTCGGCTGGGCCGTCGCGGAACCCGGCGTGCTGCAGCGCCTCGTTCTGGCAAAGGAGGCGGCCGACCTGTGTGGCAGCCAGTTCACGATGCTCGTCACCGAGCGTTACTTCGGCGGCGAGCTGTGGCGGCGGAACCTCGGCGCGCTCGTGCAGACGTACCGGAGCCGGCGCGATGCGATGCTCACGGCCCTGGAGGAGCATTTCCCGAGCGATGCGAGTTGGACGAAGCCATCCGGCGGGTTCTTCGTCTGGGTGACGCTCCCCGACTACTTCGACACTCCAGCGCTGCTCGCGGCCGCCGTCGACCGGAAGGTCGCGTACGTGCCCGGCACCGGGTTCTACCCGGACGGCCGGGGGCGTCAGCAGATGCGCCTGTGCTTCAGCTACCCGACCGAAGAGCGGATCGCCGAGGGGATCCGGCGCTTGGGAGAGCTCCTGGCCGACGAGGAGGAGCTGTTCCGATCGCTCTCGGGGGCGTGACGAGGATCGCGGTCCTCGCGGGCGGCCGATCGCCCGAGCGCGAGGTCTCGCTCCGTTCGGGACATCGTGTCGCGTCCGCGTTGCAGGCCCGAGAGTTCGACGTCGTGCTGGTCGACCCGTCCGAAGGCCCATTCGTCGAGAACGCTTCCGCTGCAAGGGTCTCCGCTTGCTATGTCGCGTTGCACGGAAAGGAGGGAGAGGACGGCGCCGTGCAGCGGCTGCTCGAGCTCCTCGGCATCCCGTACACGGGTTCATCGCCGCATGCGTGCCAGCTTGCGTTCGACAAGGTGCTGGCTAAGGAATCGCTGGACGAAGCTGGCGTTCCGACGCCGCCGTGGGCGGCGATCCAGGCAACGGCGCTGCGAGATCTCGCCGCGGGACCGGCGCTCCGTCACGTCATCGAACGTGTCGGTCTCCCCCTCGTCGTCAAACCGTCTCGCGCGGGCTCCGCGATGGGCATGTCGTTCGTCGACCACGAACACGACCTGACGCACGCGGTGATGAACGCGCTTTCTTTCTCGGACGCCGCCGTCATCGAACGGCGCATCGAGGGAGCCGAGGTCGCGGTCGGCTTCGTCGGCAGCACCGCCGAGCCGCTTCCGCTCGTCGAGATCGTTCCGAAGTCCGGCGTGTTCGATTACGCGGCCCGGTACACGGCCGGGGCGACGGAGTACTTCGCGCCCGCACGCGTCGAGCCCGAGATCGCCTCGGCGTGCCAGACCACGGCCTCGAAGGCGTTCGACGTCCTCGGCGTGCGCGACGTGGGCCGAGCCGACGTGCTTCTCGACCGCGACGGCACACCGTGGGTGATCGACGTCAACGTCTCGCCGGGGATGACCGACACGAGTCTGCTTCCGATGGCGGCGCAGGTGGCCGGCGTGCCGTTCGAGGAGCTGTGCGAGCGAATCGTGCGACTCGCGCTCGACCGAACCGCGTAGATCTCCACCGACGGGGGCGGGTGCCGCCCCGGCCGTTACTCCGGCGCGAGCCCCGGCCCGGACCCGACGATCTCAGACACGATCCGGTCGAGGTCGTCTGCCGAACCGAACTCGATCACCATCTTCCCTCGACGCTTGCCCATCTGGATCGTGACCCGGGTGGCGAGCTGCTCTGACAGCAGTTCCTCGACCTCGGCGAGAGGGTTTTCCACAGGTGCCGGAACGGCTTTGAGCGACGGCTTCCCGGCGGCCTCGGACGCGGGATGGTCGATGTAGTTCCGGACGAGCTCCTCGACCTCGCGCACGGTGAGGTCCTCGGCGGCGATCCTCAGGGCAAGGGTCGTCTGAGCCTCCGAGTCCGCGAGGGAGAGCAGCGCCCGGCCATGCCCCGCTTGGATCCTGCCCCCCGCGAGCAGCTGCTGTGCGTCAGCCGGGAGCTGCAGCAGGCGGATGGTGTTGGCGATGTGTGACCGTGACATACCGAGACGCTCCGCGAGCGTCTCCTGCTTCAGCCCGAGCTCCTCGAGCAGCTCGCGAAAGGCCTCGGCCA
>CALGFI010000121.1 GCA_937881155.1 uncultured bacterium
GCGCCGATCCAGATCGGCGGACCACCCGGCGTCGCCGGCAGCGGCCGAACCGGCACGTCCGGGTACCGGAGGAGCTCGCCACCGCTCACGAGTTCACCGCGCCACGCCTGGCGGTAGACGGCGATCGAGTCCTTGAGCCGCTGCGCACGCTCGCTCATCTCGATACCGAGTCCCTCGAATTCCTCCGCGCGCCAGCCGAGTCCGACGCCGAGGATCGTGCGTCCCCCCGAGAGCAGGTCGACCACGGCTGCGTCCTCGGCGACGCGCAGCGGTTCGTGCAGCGGCGCGAGGAGCAGTCCGGTGCCGATGGCCACGCGATCGGTGCGGGCCGCGATCGCCGCGCCGAGGACGAACAGCGACGGAAGGTAGCCGTCGTCGACGAAGTGATGCTCCGAGGTCCACACGGAGTCGAACCCGAGCCGCTCCGCCTCGACGGCGAACTCGATCGCCTCGGCGTACAGCTCCACGTCCGTCCGACGGTCCCCCGGATACCGCTGGCACGTGATCAAGCCGAAGCCGAACGCAACGCTCACCCTGTAACCGCCGCGTCAGGTCGAGATCGGATCGAGCGGGTGACGCGTCGGGCCGTTCTTCACCGTGCCGTCGGCTTCGTAGCGGCTTCCGTGGCACGGGCAGTCCCAGGTCTTCGCGCGATGGTTCCATCCGACGGTGCATCCCATGTGCTTGCACCGTGGCGACAGCACGGTGAGCGCGCCCTGCTCGTCGCGATAGGCGGCGACCCTCTTGCCGTCGAGCTCCACGATCCCGCCCTCGCCCGGCTCGAGGTCCGCTGCCGAGCGCCCCACGGTGTTGACGATCAGTATGTCGCACGGCGCTTGGTGGGAGACCTTGTCGGGCACCACGCCCAGCAGGAACCGGAGGCCTCCGGTCATTCCCTTGTTACCGACGACGACGAGGTCGTGTCCTTCCGAGGCGGCCAGTTCGGCGATCCTGTCCCCGGGATCGCCGGCGAGGACCTTGATCGGCATCTCGCGGTCGCCGAGGCGCTCCGCCGTGTCGCGAAGGATGATCTCGCCGACCGGCTCCTCGCCGACGTGGACGAGCGTGACGCTCGCGCCGTGCGCCTTGGCGAACTCGGCGCCCACACGCGCGGCTCGGTCGGCCGTCGGCGAACCGTCCGTCGCGATCAGCACGCTCGCGTACTCACCGGGACCCTTGGCCCGTTCCGGCTTGGACGTACGAACGATCAACAGATCGCACGGCATCTCGTGCGATACGCGGTCGGGTACGCCACCCAGCCGGAGCATGTGGCGTTCGCCCATCCCGATGTCGCCGACGATGAGGAGCTCGGCGTTGCGTCGGTCGGCGATCTCCACGACGCCGGCGGCGGGTTCACCCTTGACCGGTTCGGCGTCGACGGGGACGCCGGCGGCACCGGCTCTCGCCCGGGCGCGCTCGAGCGCCTCGACTGACCGTCGTCTGCTCGGTCCGTCGGTGAACGCCGAGATGAACAGGACTCGTCCGTTCGACGACGTGGCGAGCTGGAGCGCGACGTTCTCAGCGATCGTGGCCGTCTCGGATCCGTCGGTGCCGACGGCAATCGTTCCGTACATGTTGATGCGTCCTCCGTGTCAGAACGGCTTGATGACCATCAGGTACGCGATGAACAAGACCGACGCGAGGCCGACGACCACGACGATCAAGGGAATGTTCGAACGCAGCATCACGTCGAGCTGTGCGGGCGCAACGGCCGAGCTGCTCGACTCCTCGATGGTCATGACCTCACGGATCTTCTTGTAGTAGGGAGCGGGGAGGGCGTACATGAAGATGAGGTTCGCCAGGAACAGGCCGAGGGCAACCCAGATCCAGCCCTGGTCCCACCAGCTCCCGTTGAACCCCGCCCAGATCCCGCCGCCCAGCAGCAGCACGACCGATACGTAGAACACGCTGAGCGAGGAGTTCGAGATCTGGAGCATCACGCGGATCCGGTCGGGGTTGCGCTCGTGCCGGAGCCGCAGCGCCATCGCCGCCGAGACGCCGTGGCTGAACATGAAGCCCAGTACTCCCACGATGTGGATCAGGACGATCCATTCGTACATCGCGCTTCTACCTCCGTGGAGGAACCCTACCGAGTTCAACCACCGGCTCGCTCGGCGCGAGGGTAGGCTTCGGTTCGTGCCGAACGCCGTGTGGACCGGGAGTCTCAGCTTCGGGCTGGTGAACGTGCCGGTTCGGCTGATGCCGGCTACCGAGCCGAAGGACGTTCGATTCCATCTGTATGACCGGTCGGGACGGCGCGTTCGGTACGAACGGGTCGTGGACGAGGAGCCGGCGTGGGAACCGCCACTGCGGAGCGAGGAAGCCGCCGAGCCGGAGCCGGTTCAGGACTGGGATGCCGAGTCGCAGCGGCCGACTGCTGCCGTTGGCGAGGTGCCCGAGGAGCGGGTCGAGCCTTCGGGCGGCGGACAGATCGGCTGGGAGGACGTCGTTCGCGGCATGGAGACCGACACGGGCGACGTCGTGTTGCTCTCGCGCGAGGAGATCGACCGCGCGCGGCCGCAACGCAGCCGGGCGATCGACGTCGAGGACTTCGTCGACCTCGCCGACATCGACCCGGTGTTCTTCGAGAAGACCTACTACGCGATCCCGCAGTCGCTCGAGGCGGCCAAGCCGTACGTGCTGCTCCACCGGGCGATGCAAACGACCGGTCGGATCGGCATCGGTCGGTTCGTCCTGAGGACGAAACCGCATCTCGTCGCCGTTCGGCCGATGGACGACGTGCTGGCCGTCGAGACGTTGTTCTTCGGCGACGAGGTTCGAGATCCGTCGGCGTTGGCGCCCGGACTCGGCAGCATCCAGGTCGACGAACGCGAGCTCGACCTCGCCGTGAAGCTCGTCGAGATGCTCAAGACCGAGTGGGACCCGTCGCGGTACTCGGACACCTACCGCGAGGAGCTCCTGCGGATGCTCGCCGAGAAGGCGCCGACCCGGCGCGCCGACGAAGAGGTGGCGGCCACCACCCCTGCGGAGGGCGGGTCAGCTGTCGAGCAGCTGATGGCCGCACTCAAGGAGAGCGTCGAGCAGGCCAAGGCCAAGCAGGAGAAGAGGCCGGGGTCGAGGAAAGTGGGCTAGCGCCGGCGACGATCCGCCGCCGGTTCACAGGCACGGTGACGTGCCGAAACACCGACCAACGAAGGGTTGATGTGCCTGCGTTGGGCGGCTCACACTTTGCCCCTCATGCACGAGAGCCGATCTTCCGGTGCCCGGGCGCGACGAAACCTGTGGGTGGTGCTCGCCCTGCTGGACCTCGTCGTGCTGGGGCTCTCGCTTCCTATCTCCGCCTCGTTCGTGGACGGCGCCGAAGCCGACGCGCGAGAACGGGCCGGTCGGCTCGTCGACTCGGTCGTCTCGGACGCGGTTCCACCCCCACTGACGGGCGACATCGTCGGGACGGCTCGTCGAGATCTCCTCGAGCGCCTGCGTTCGCGGGGTCTCGACGACACCGTCGCGCGAGTCCTCATCTGGACGCCATTCGGCGAGTTGATCTTCTCCTCCGCCGACGGCCAGGATCCATCCGAGACGATCCCGCGGGCCGATCTGCACTTCTCGCAGGCCGCGGCGGGCGCGATCTCGAGCTTCGTCACCGACTCGACCGAGTCGTCGGACCGAGTTCACCGAACCTTCGTGCCGGTTCGGCCTTCTGACGGGGGCTCTCCGTACGCGGTTGCGCAGATCGATCAGCGGTACTCGGCGATCGTGGCTCAGGCGCTCCGCTTCTGGCGTCCGGTGCAGCTGGCCCTGCTCGG
>CALGFI010000122.1 GCA_937881155.1 uncultured bacterium
CTCGCGCTCTGGCCGTTGGCGTGCGCCAGGATGCGTTCGATCAAGTCGGCCTTCTTCAGGCCTTTGTGGCCCTCGATCCCGAGGTCGGACGCGATCTGATGCAGCTCGGCCGCGACCTTGCCCTCGAGGGCGCTCTTCTCCATGGTTGCCACTCAGGCTCCTTTCCGCAGTTCCTTTTGCAGGGACTTCCAGTCCTGCAGGAACTTTTCAAGTCCAACGTCCGTGAGCGGATGCTTCACCAGCTGCGTGAACACCGAGTACGGCATCGTGGCGATGTCGGCACCCGCAAGCGCGGCGTCAACGACGTGCATGGGATGACGGAGCGAGGCCGCGAGGACGTTGGTCTCATATCCTTGAACCTCGTAGATCCCGCAGATCTTCCGCAGCGCGTCCATCCCGTCGGCGGCCACGTCGTCCAACCGGCCGAGGAACGGCGACACGATATACGCCCCGATCTCGGCCGCGAGGATCGCCTGCGCCGGCGAGAACACCAGCGTGACGTTGACCTTGATCCCCTCGTCGGTGAGGCGCTTCCCCACCGTAAGGCCGTTCGGCGTCATCGGCACCTTCACCACGGCGTTCGGCGCCATCTGGGCGAGATCGACGCCCTGCTCGTACATCGGCTCGATCTCGAGCTCGGTCGTCTCGAGCGAGATCGGGCCCTCGACCTCCGAGAGGATCTCCTTCCACACCCGCGCGGGGTCATCGGCCTCCTTGGCGACGAGTGACGGATTCGTCGTCACGCCGCCGAGCACGCCCCACCGATTGATCTCACGGATCTCGTCGATGCTGGCCGTGTCCAGGAACAGCTTCATCGGCCCCCTCCTTCCGTCGCCACGCCGACGGACGTCACATGGCCGACCGCTCGCTCCGTCGCGCGATCCATCACCAGGTCGATGATCGCGGCGAGCGTTCGGTCGAAGTCGTAGTTGGGCAACAGGGGAACACCGTGGCTCAGCGCCTGGCTCTTGATGTACCGCTGTACACGGCGGATGTTCTCGAACTCCGTCAGGTAGCGGTTCGCGGCGCGGCCCGAATGGTCCGCGGCGCGGGCCGCGAAGTGGCTGCGGTGCGCGTCCTCGTCCTCGACCGAGAGGATGAGCGGAACCGCCAGCGCCCGATCCTGCCACCTTGATGGGTCGACGAATCCCGGGACGACGTGCGCGCCCTCGATGATCAAGCTCGTCTGCTCGACGGCGGCGCGCTCGAGTAGCGCATTGACGCCCACCGCGACCGCCGCCGTCTGCTCTCGGAAGCCGACCACGACGGCGTCGCGCGACGGAGGTTCACGGAGGACCGAGCCGGCATCGAACGACGACGTGTGCAGGGAGGGCATCAGCTCGCGAGAGAACAGCGCGCGCATCACCTCGCGCACGGCGTCGGTCGCGACCACGCGGACGATGCCGAGGCGCGTTGCGAGCTGCGTGGCCAACGTCGACTTCCCGACGCCGGTCGTGCCGCCGATCAGCACGACGACCGGAACGTCCAACGCCGCCACCTCGCGCCACCGCCGGTAGTTCTCCGCGTAGCGCTCGCCTGCGAGCTCCTCCACCGCCGAGAGCGTCAGCTCGGAGAGCTCGTCGCTCGATACCGACGGCGCCCTTCGCGCGAGCAGTCGCTCCTCGACCACCTCGGCAACCTGGTACGCGCGCGACGGCGACAGCCCCGTGACCATCACCTCGGAGGCGTGCAGGCCCTTCGAAAATGGGAGCCCAGTCTGTCCGTCCTCGATCACGATGTGCGGGCTCCGCCGTTCACTGTTGTTGTTCGTCGAACCGATCTCGTGGGTCATGCTTGCTCCGAGCCGCCACGGGCGGCGTGCCGCTCGATCGCGAGCCCGATGGTCCAGCGCAGCGCCTCGCCGAGATCCGGCTCCCCGTCCACCGCGACGGGTCGGTTGTCGACGAAGACGACGTCCGCTCCGCGGGCGATGGCTCGTTCGCAGGCGACGTCCACGGCTGCGGCTTTGAGCTCGGTGAGGAGCACCTCGTACCCTCCGGCGCCATCCATCTCACGCGCCAACCCCGCCCTATCGGCGAGGCGGGCGCTCAACCCCACCACGCGGCAGCCGTGATTCGCTTCCAGGGACCGAGCCTGCCTGTCGGCGACCGGTCCCGGCGCCGTCGTGGTGAAGAACACGTCCTTGCCCTCCACGTCGCCGAGCGGCTGTGGATGAAGGTCCGCCACGATGAGCCGGGCATCACCGCGCAGTCGCTTGACGTGGGATCGGAGGACAGAGAAGTTCTCGCTAGAAGAGATTCTCCGCCCGGCTGGGCTGTGGCCCATGGTAACAACCACCAGGTCCGACAGCAACAGCCGGTAGGGGCCAAGGTACTCGGTCAGGTTCTTCTCGGCGAGAGCGGCACTCGTTACGAGCACGCCCGCATCCCACGGCACGGGGGGGACGGACGCCCCGCTCCCCTCGAGGACCACGACGCCCGCCCCGAGCCCCACGGCGAGCTCGGCCGCCTCGCGCGCGTTCGTCGCGACCGGGCGTCCCGCCAGTCCGCCGCCGGCCCTTCGCGCGCCGATCGTCGTCACACCCGTCGTGACGGCGTCCTCCAGGTAGTCGGACGCGGCGTGCCGCCCGCTGCGGACGAGCTGGAAAAGTCGCTCGAGCGTGACCGAGCCGGCCTCGGCCACCTGCGGCCGGGGTGGACCGCCCCGTCCCATGGCGACGACGATCGGGTTCATGCCCGCGGCCAACGCGGTTCGGGCGACCTCGCCCGCCGCCGCGGTCTTGCCGGTGCGCTTGCCGGTTCCGATCACGGCGATGGTTGGGACGCCGAGCGGCGGGCCGTCGACCGGCGGGTCGAACCGGAAGTCGCCGCCCACGTACGGGAGGCCTCGGACGAGCGCGACCGCGACGAGCTCCATGCGTTCGCGATAACCGAGCACGGGCTCGTCGGACACGTCGAGAACCGCTTCGATTGCGCCACGATCGAGCCCGTCGAGCGCGCGCGCCAACGCGGCAGTGAGATCGCCGTCCGCCTGGATCAGCGGAAGGCCGAGCTCGAGGTCCTCCCCGGGGCGGAGCTTCTCCGTTCCACCGAGGAACAGCGCCGCAACGGGCTCGAGACCGCGCGAACGCGCGGTCTCGAGCGCCCAACGCGTCACCGGTGGGTAGTGCTCGCCGTCGACGAGAACGAGGACCTTCATCTGGTCGCCTATCGCATGGCGGCCGGCGCGAATCGTGCCCTTCGGAGCTACTCCCCGATCTGCGCGCCGGTCACGGTCGTCCGTTGCTGAACGGGAGGTTCGAGCTCACGGTGGAACTGCTCGCCGGTCGAGAGCGAGAAGTGGGCGATCACGCTCCCCCCGCCGAACGGGTACTTCCGCGTGATCTTGACCTGATCGCCCTCGAACTCGAGCACGTTGTAACACGGCTTGGTGTAGCCGCGGACGCGGAGCGAGGCGACCGTCCCCGCGTTCGCGACGTACAGGTCTTCGAGACGCCACACGTATGGCACGTGCTTGTGTCCGGAGAGCACGATGTTCACGCCGCTGGTGATGAGCACCTCGAGCAGGTCGCCCGCGTCCATCACCGTGCTGCGTTCGCGACCCGTGCCCGGTATCGGCAGCAGATGGTGATGCAGCACGAACACCTTCAGCTCCGCGGGCACGTCGAACTGCGACCGGATCCAGTCGTACCGTTCGCGCCCGACCTGCCCCTCGTTGATGTCCGGCTCGCTCGAGTCGACGCCGACGATGCGAACGCCGTGCACGTCGACGCTCCAGTGCCGGTCGCCAATCAGCTCCTCGAAGTGGAGGTAACCGACGTTCCGCGCGTCGTGGTTGCCAGGGACCGTATACATCGGCGCCGTGATGCGCTGCGCGTAGGCGAGCCAGTTCTTGTACTCCTGCCGGTATCCCTCGTTGGTCAGGTCACCACTGCAGATGACGACGTCTGGGTTGAGCTCGTTCAGCTCCACCAGGACGCGATGCATCAGGTTCGGAACGAAGTACGGGGAGCCGACGTGCGGGTCGGAGATGTGGCCGATCGTCACCACGGCGTTCGCAGTGTAGCCGCACCAACGACGCTTCCAGCGGGCCGCGCGTGGGACGATGAGACATCGTGAACGGCCTCGACCTCGTCCTCGTCGGCGCACTGGTGCTGGCGGCCCTGTCGGGGTTCCGGCGCGGGCTCGCGTTGCAAGCGTTTGGCTTCGGCGGACTGCTGATCGGACTCGTCGTCGGCGCGCTCTTCGTGCCGCTCGTCTCCGGGATCGCGGATCAGTCGATGGCGCAGGCGACGCTGGCGATCGTCACGCTCATCGTGTTCGCCGGAATCGGGAACGGCGTCGGGTGGTTCGTCGGTACCAGGCTCCGCACGCGTACGCGCTCCTCGAGATACGGCCGGGCCGATGCCCTCGGCGGATCGGCCGTCGCGATCCTCGCGTCGCTGATCGCCATCTGGTTCATCTCGCTGAATCTGGTGAACGGGCCCTTCCCCGACGTCGCGCGACAGATTCGCGGGTCCGCGATCGTTCGCGCGCTCGACGAAACGCTGCCCCAGCCGCCGTCGCTCCTCGCGCAGGTGCGGCAGTTCTTCAACCGGTTCGGATTCCCGGACGTGTTCGCCGGGATCCCGCCTGTTCCCGCCGAACCGGTTCGCCCTCCCAGCAGCGGCGACGCCCGCACGGCGTTCGCGGCCGCCGATGACAGCACCGTGATGGTCGTCGGCCCAGCGTGCGACAGGATCCAGGAGGGTTCGGGGTTCGGGGCCGGCGGCGAGTACGTCATCACGAACGCGCACGTCGTCGCCGGCGTCGACGAGCCACAGATCGTCAGCAACGGCGGTGAGACGTATGCGGCGACGACGGTGCTCTTCGACGCGGAGCTCGATCTCGCCATCCTGCACGTCGAAGGTGCTCCCTGGCCCAGCCTGTCGCTCACGCCGCTCGACGCCGACCGTGGCGCCGGAGGAGCGGTTCTCGGTTACCCGGGCGGAAGAGGGCTCGAGGGGAATCGCGCCGCGGTGCTTCGCGCCCTCGACGGCGTGATCGGATTGGACATCTACGGGCAAAGCCGGACGGAGCGGTTCGTGCTCGAGCTCCAGACGCACGTCCGGCCCGGCAACTCAGGCGGTCCGTTCGTGCTGTCGAACGGCGACGTCGCCGGCGTCGTGTTCGCGGCGTCGACGGCCGACCGGAACGTGGGCTACGCGCTCGCGGCGAGCGAGGTAGCGCCGGTGCTGGAACGTTCGATCGGGCAGACCCAACCGGTCGGCACCGGTCCCTGCATCCGCTAGCCGAAGGGCTAAGGCCGAACGGACGGGTCGCGCCGGTCGGGTGACGCCGTTCGGGCAGACCCTGCTCACGGCCGTGTACCGGCTCAACACGGCTCCCGATACGGCGGAGGATGATCGCTCACCGACGTCCCTTGGTTGCGGTGATTGCCGGCGCGCTCATCGTCGCGGGCGCCATCGCAACCGGGATGCCGGCTCGCCGAGCGAACGCGGCACTGCTTTCCGCCACGGTCGGTACGACCCGCGCCGTCGTCCCAGCTGGTGGGTCCGAGAACGCGGGCGGCGCGCCACGCGAGCGAGACGGACTGCGCCACCTCCTCGTTCACGTCGAACGCGCCATGGCGATCACGGCTCGTCCGGGCGCCGGCCGGACGATCGGAACGATGCCGGCGGGCTCGAGGTATTACGGCATCCCCACGGTCGCCTGGGTCCGCGACGTTTCCCGCGACGGCCGCTACGGGCTCGTCGACGTGCCGTACGTCGGATACCGCGCAACGGGATGGATCCGACTCCGCGGACTCGACCGCTCGCACACGCGGGTGAGCGTCGAGGCGGATCTGTCGGAGCACAGCATCACGGTGCGCCGCGGCGACGACGTGCTGTTCCGCGCCGCCGCCGCGACGGGCACTCCACCGTCATCGACACCCACAGGCCGGTACTTCGTGACCGACCGAGTGCCGTTCCCCAACGGGGGCATCCTCGGGACGTTCGCGTTCGGCATCTCGGGGATCCAGCCGAACCTTCCGCCGGGATGGGGCGGCGGCGATCAGCTCGCGATCCACGGGACCAACGACGCGTCCTCGATCGGACGCTCCGCCAGCGCCGGATGCCTCCGAGTTTCGGAGGGAACGCTCGCGCGGTTGCGGCGGGTGCTCCGCTTGGGGACGCCGGTCGTGATCCACCCGTAGCGGCTACCCACTCGAGGGACGACCGCTACTCCTCCATCACGACGCGAACGTCGCCTTCGCGCGACAGCAGCGAGAACGACGTGATCTCACCCTCGCGACGAAACACCACGCTGATCCGGCTGTCGCCGACCGCGAGGTTTCGCACCTCGACCGTGTTGAGCCACGTCGGCAGGTGCGGCAAGTTGACCGTGAGCAGGTTCTGATGGGCTCGTGCCGAGATGCCGAGCATCGCCTGCAACATGAGGAAGGGCGAACCGGCGGCCCACGCCTGGGGCGAGCACGCGACCGGATAGCTCACGGGCCGGTTCGGCGTACGCCTGGTGAATCCGCAGAACAGCTCGGGCAACCGCATGTAGTCCGCGTTCACCGCCGCGTCGAACAGCGCCGTCGCGACGCGGTTGGTCGAACGAGCCATGCCGTAACGCTTGAGCCCGGCGGCGATGAGCGCGTTGTCGTGCGGCCAGACCGATCCGTTGTGGTAGCTCATCGGGTTGTACGCCGCGGCCGCCTTGCTCATCGTGCGGATACCCCATCCCGAGAACATGTCCGGCGAGAGCAGGCGCTTGGCGAGCGGGACGGCCTTCTCGTCGTCGACGATGCCGCAGTACAGCGCGTGCCCCGGGTTGGAGGTGATCGTCCGCACCTGGCGTTTGTCCGCGTCGAGCGCCTGGGCGAAGTACTTCTCGTCGCCCATCCAGAACGCCTCGTTGAACCTCGCGCGCAGCGCGGCAGCCTCGTCCTCAAGGCGACGCGCGTCGTCGTCGCGACCGAGCGCGCGGTACACGTCGGCCATGCGCTGCTTGGCCAGGTAGACGTATGCCTGAACCTCGCAGAGGGCGATCGGCGGTTCGGCGAGCCGCCCGTCGGCGTGGACGACGGAGTCGTATGAGTCCTTCCACCCCTGGTTCTTGATGCCTCGCGGCGAACGCGAGAGGTATTCGACGAAGCCGTCGCCGTCCAGGTCGCCGTAGTCGTCGATCCAGGCCAGCGCCGCTTGTGCGGCCGGCAGGAGCTTCTCGGCGAACGCCAGGTCGCCCGTCCACCGGAAGTGCTGGGCGTACAGCAGGACGAACCACGGCGTGGCGTCGACCGAGCCGTAGTAGGGCGAGTGCGGGATGAGGCCGGCGCGCGCCAGCTCGCCCTGTCGGATCTCGTGCAGGATCTTGCCCGGTTCCTCATCGCGCCAGTCGTCCTCGATCGTCCCCTGCTTCGCCGCGAGGAGCTCGAGCGCGTCGCGCGCCGGCCGTGTGTTGACCATCAGCAGCTGGTGTGAGGCGATCAGCGAGTCGCGGCCGAATACGGCGACGTACCACGGGATGCCGGCGGCGAGCACGGCCCCGTCATCGCTCTGCGTGTAGAGCGCGCGCAGATCCCGGAGACTGCGGTCGAGCAGTTCGTTGAACAGTTCGTTGTCGGTGACCACCTGCGTCGACTCCCGCTCCCACTCCTCGTAGGACCGGCGCAGCTCGTGCACGGCATGGTCGAAGTCCACCGACGACGGGCGGCCGTCCTCGATGATCGGGTCGACGGACAGTCCGATCAGCTTCGTCTGATACGGGCCGAGGTGGACCCGGAACGTAGCCGTCGCCTCGAGGTCGTCGACGTCGATGCGATCGGCGCGCGCGCCGAACTCGATCCTGGTGATCCGACGAACGCCGTCGCGTCCTTCGTACACGAAGTCGATCCGGCCGTCCTCCACCTTCGGTGCCGCGGGGGGTCGCGATCCGTCCCGGGTCATCCCCCGGACCTCGAAGATGTCGGCGAAGTCGGCCCCGAACGCGAACTCCACCTCGATCGTGACGGGGAACGGGTTGTAGTTCTTCATCCGGACGCGCTCGAACAGCCGTCCGCTGATCGCCCGGATCCGCCGGATGTTCAGCGTCTGCTGAGGGACGGCGAGGACCTGATCGTCGTACAGGTCCGGGTTGGTCAGATCGACGTGCGACATGTAGCCGCGCTCGGACGACGACGACAGCAGGACCGGCGCGCGCCCGTTGATCGTCAGTCGGAACCGCGAGAGGAACCGTGTGTCCTTGGAGTACAGCCCCAGGCCGTAGTCGGCCTCCTGCTCGAGGTTCCCTTCGAGATCGGAGTACAGGAAGGCGTCGCCTTCTTTGACCGCGAGCGTCTTGCTGGCGAGATCGGTGATGAGGACCGGCGACACGCCCTCTTCGGGACGCTCGAGTCCAGCAGGTGACTCGACTTCCGCTCGCCTCGACTCACTGCCGAGCGGGTTGACGCTCATCGGGTCACGCCGTTTCCATCGACACCCTCCGGCGGTCGACCGAGTCTAGGTTTGAGGTGTGAGCGGTTCAATGACATCGATCACACCATCGTCGCAGGACCGTGCGGATATAAGGTGCCGAAGGCGCAGTCATGAGCAGATGTCAAGACTCGAAGACCTCGACCCCGGTTGCTCGAACGGGCACTCGGAGCACCCGCCAGCCGTCATCGGGGTCGGCGATGCGCCGATCATCGGTTTCGAACGCCAGCAGCGCCGGCCCCGAACCGGACAGACACACCGCGTAGCCGTCCGCACGGAGCCGACGGAACACGTCCCGGACGGTCGGCGCGAGCGTGAGTCGCGCGTCCTGATGGAGCCGGTCGTCGAGCGCGCCGGGTAGCTTCGCCGGGTTGCGAAGCAGTGCAACGATCGTCATCGCCGACCGCCCGATGTTGTACACGGCGTCGTCCCGAGCAACCGTGTCGGGCAGCGCACGGCGCGCGTCCTCGGTCGAGATCCGCACACCGTCGGGGATCAGCACGACCGGCCGCAGGTCCGGATGGGGATCGATGCGCTCGACCTCTCCGCCGCTCGCGATCACGAGCCCTCCGAAGGACGCCGCCGCCGCGTTGTCGGGATGCCCCTCGAGCGCGGCGGCGATGCCGAACGTCGTCTCGGCGTCGCTCCGGTGCCCGAGGAGCGCTCGGGCGAGCGCGACACCGGCGACGGCGGCGGCGGCGCTCGAGCCAAGGCCGCTCGCGAGCGGGATCCGATTGACGCCGTGGAGGCGATGTGCAGGGATCGAGTCGTCACCGTTCGACGCGGCCAACCGCATGGCGCGGCTCACCAAGTCGGTGCCGTCGGTGGGGAGCTCGTCAGCGCCCTCGCCCTCCCACGTCACTCCGCCGTCGGCCTCGGTGTCGATCATGACCTCGTTGCAGAGATCGAGCGCCAGGCCGAAGCAGTCGAACCCCGGTCCGAGGTTCGCCGACGTCGCGGGAACACGCGCGGTGAGTCGCATGCCCGCGACGTTACAGGCCGAGCTCAGCCGCGACGGCGTGCGCGTCGGCGGGGATGGACGGCGGATGGGCCGCGCCCGTGATCGCCCACTCCGGGTCCTTCAGACCGTGACCGGTCAGGACGCACACGATCGTCGACCCCTCGGGGAGACGATCCTCTCCAGCGAGCCGAAGCAGTCCCGCAACGCTCGCGGCCGACGCCGGCTCCGCGAACATCCCTTCTCGTGCGATGCGCCGGTATGCCGCGAGGATCTCGCGGTCGGTGACGGCGAGGATCGCGCCCTCGGACTCCTTTGCCGCCGCGAGCGCCTTGTCCCACGACGCCGGGTTCCCGATGCGGATCGCCGACGCGATCGTCTGGGGCGTTTTCACCGGGGCGCCTTCGACGATGGGAGCAGCCCCCGCCGCCTGGAACCCGAACAGCCGTGGCGGCTCGTGGATCACGCCGTCGTTCAGGTACTCGGAGTAGCCGAGCCATTGGCTCGAGATGTTCCCGGCGTTGCCCACGGGAACGCAGTGCACGTCCGGCGCGCGGCCGAGCGCGTCGCAGATCTCGAACGCCGCGGTCTTCTGCCCCTGCAGGCGGTGCGGGTTCACCGAGTTCACGAGCGTCACCGGAAAGTTGGACGCCAGGTCCTGTGCGAGCTCGAGCGCCGCGTCGAAGTTCCCCTCCACCTCGAGCACACGCGCGCCGTGCACAAGGGTTCCCGCCATCTTGCCCAGCGCGACCTTGCCCTTCGGGACCAGCACGGCGCACGTCACTCCCGCCTTGCCGGCGTAGGCGGCGGCGCTCGCGCTCGTGTTTCCCGTCGAGGCGCAGACGACGGCTTTCGAGCCCTCTTCGAGCGCCTTGCTGATCGCGACTGTCATGCCGCGGTCCTTGAACGACCCGGTGGGGTTGGCCCCCTCGTACTTCAACCACACGTCACACCGGGTCTCGTCGGACAGAGCGTCCGAACGCACCAGCGGCGTTCCGCCTTCGCCCAGGGTGACGACGGGCGTGTCGGGGCCGACCGGGAGACGGTCGCGATACTCCTCGATCACGCCGCGCCACGGCCGGGCCACTACTCTTCGGCCTCCACTCGCAGCACGCTTCGAACCTCCTCGACGGCTTGCAGGGCGTGCAGTTCGGCGACCGCTTGCTGGAACGCCCCCTCCCGGGCTCGGTGTGTCACGAACACGAGCTGCGCGTCTCGGCCCGTGCCCTCCTGCCACACGCTTTTGATCGAGACGGCGTTGTCGCCCAAGACGCGGGCGATCTCGGCCAGCACACCCGGACGGTCCTCGACGCGCAGCAGGATGTAGTACTGACCCGTCATCTCGACCATCGGGCGGATCGTCCTCTCGTAGAAACACGTGCAGCCGATGCCGCGCGCATCGGCAACGAGGTTCCGAGCCACCGTGATGAGGTCACCGACGACCGCGGTCGCGGTTGCATCGCCGCCCGCGCCGCGGCCGTAGAACATGAGCTCGCCGACCTTCTCGCCCTCGACGAACACGGCGTTGAATGCGTCGCGCACGCTCGCGAGCGGATGCGTGGCCGGGATCATCGCGGGGTGAACCCGAACGGCGATCCGTTCGGTGTCGTCGAGCTCCGCGATCGCGAGGAGCTTCACGACGTAGCCCAGCCGGCGCGCGAACTCGATGTCTTCCGTGGTGACACGGGAGATGCCTTCGCGGAACACGTCGCTGGCCACGACGCGGGCGTTGAAGGCGATCGAGGCGAGGATCGAGCACTTGGCCGCTGCGTCGTGCCCGTCGACGTCGGCGCCCGGGTCGGCCTCGGCGTAACCGAGCCGTTGCGCCTCGCGCAGCGCATCGTCGAAGGAGCTCCCGTCGTCGGTCATCCTGGTGAGGATGTAGTTCGTCGTGCCGTTCACGATGCCGAGCACACGACGAACGCGCTCGCCGGTCAGCGATTCCTTGAGCGGCCTGATCAGCGGGATGCCGCCGCCGACGGCGGCTTCGAAGTACAGGTCGAGGCCCTTCGCGTCCGACGCGTCGAACAGCTCACGCCCGCGGGTCGCCAGCAACTCCTTGTTCGCGGTGACCACCGGCTTGTCCCGATCGAACGCGGCCAGGACCAGCGACCCCGCCGGCTCGTTGCCGCCGATCAGCTCGCAGACGATGTCGACGTCGAGGTCCTCGACGACCTCCATCGGATCGGAGACGAACCGCGACGCATCGAGCGGCACGTCGCGTCGCTTGGCCAGGTCCCGGACGGCGACACGCGCCACCTCGAGGTGGCAGCCGGCGCGACGCTGGATGTCGTCGCGATGCTCGTGGAGCAAACGGATGACGGCGGCGCCGACGTTGCCGCAGCCGAGCATCCCGACGCGGAGGACGCGCTCGCTCACGGCGTGGGTCCGAGCCACAGCGCCATCAGTATCTCGTCCTCGTAGCCGTAGGACTTCTTGGCGTGCCGAACGAGCCGCCCCTCCTCGACGAACCCGAACTTGCGGTACAGGGCTCGCGCGCGGTCGTTGTGCGGGTACACGGTGAGCTCGACACGCCGGACGCCGACGCGTTCGGCCCACGCGACCGCTTCCTTCAGCAGCTCTGCACCGATCCCGCGGCCGCGGTGGCTGGAAACGACGAACATGCCGAACGTCGCGACGTGCTTGGTCGCCGGATGGTCGTCGAGCCGGTGGATCGACAGACCGCCGACGACGCGCTCGTCCTCCACCGCGACGAGGTGCGCGGCGCTCTGCGACCACGGCCGGCGGAACCGCCGGCGATAGAACCTCGGCGTCCGGTCCAAACGTTCCGACTGGATGAAGCGCCGTTCTTCGGCCACCGACCGGAACGCCTCGAGGAACGATCTGGCGTCGCTCGGTCGCCCGGGCCGGACGACCACACCGGCGGAGCCGACGGGCGCTCCGGTCCGCTGCTCGAGCTCGGTCATTGGGCGCGCTCGACGTCCTCGGTGCGTTCCATCGACTCGGGCGCCGAGACGCCGAGCAGGTCCAGGAGGTTAGCGATCACCTGCTTCGTCCCCACGCACAGCCACAGCCGCGCCTGCGTCAGCTCCGCGTCGTCCGAAAGCACCGGACACTCCGTGTAAAAGCGGTGGAAACGCGCCGCGAGGCCCTGTGCCGCGTGCGTCAAGCGGTGCGGCGCGCGCCGTTCCGCGGCCGTACGGATCTCGGCCGTCACGTCGGCGATCGCACGGAGGAGGTCGAGCTCGGCTTCGTGCGACAACCGCGACAGGTCGGCCTCGTCGATGGAGCGGAGCTCGACGCGACGCTCGGCGGCCTTTCGCAGGATCGACGCGATCCGCGCGTGTCCGTACTGGACGTAGTACACGGGATTGTCCATGCTCTGTTGCCTCACGGCCTCGATGTCGAAGTTCATCGTCGCGTCCGGGCTGAACATCAACAGGTGGAACCGCGCGGCGTCCGTGCCGACCTCGTCCATCAGCTCGTCGAGCGTCACGAACGTGCCGGCGCGCTTGCTCATGGGGACCGGCTCGCCGTCACGGAGGAACGCCACCCACTGGTAGATCACGAACTCGAGCGAGGACGGGTCGTAGCCGAGCGCCTGTGCCGCTCCGCGAACGCGGGCTACGTCGCCGTGGTGGTCGGCTCCCCACACGTACACGACGTGGTCGAACCCACGCGAGAACTTGTCGATGACGTAGGCGCAGTCCGCGGCGAAGTACGTGTGCCGTCCGTTCGAGCGGATCAGTACGCGATCCTTGTCGTCGCCGAACTCGGTCGAGCGGAACCACACCGCACCGTCCGCGTCGTACGCCAGGCCGGTCTGCCGCAGGCGCTGCACCGCCAGCTCGATCTCGCCGCGTTCGGCGAGCGTCCGCTCGGACGTGTACACGTCGAACCGCACGCCGAAGCGGTCGAGCGTCGAACGGATCTGCGGCAGCACGCGCTGAACGGCTTCGTCCCGGAGCCGAGTCATCCGTTCGTCGGGCGGCAGATCGGCCAGGCTTGGTCCCTTCGCGTGAAGGATGTCGCGTGCGATGTCCGCGACGTACGAGCCGTGGTAGCCATCATCCGGCACCTCCGCTTCGCGCCCCACTGCCTGGAGGTATCGCGCCACCACGCTGTCGCCGAAGCGGTCCATCTGGCCCCCGGCGTCGTTGAAGTAGTACTCGCGCAGGACCTCCCATCCCGTGAATTCGAACAGGCGAGCGAGCGCGTCGCCGATCGCGGCGTTCCGCGCGTGCCCGAGCGTCAGCGGGCCTGTCGGATTCGCGCTGACGAACTCGACCTGGACACGCCTGCCGCTCGGCGCCGATCGTCCGTACGCGGCCCCCCGAGCGGCGACGTCGCGGAGCGCTCGGTGGAGCCAGTCGTCCCGAACGCGGAAGTTGATGAATCCCGGTCTCGCGATCTCCTTCGACTCGACGACGTCGGACGACGGAAGGTTGGCCACGATGATCTCCGCCACCTCGAGCGGCGGCTTGCCCACCCGGCCCGCCACCTGGAGCGCGAGGTTCGTCGCGAAGTCGCCGTGCTCCTTCTGTTTGGGCTTGGTCAGGACGATCTCGGGCGGTTCGCCGTCGAGATCGAGCCCGGACGATGCCAGCGCGGAACGCAGCAGGTCCGCGAGCGCGTCCTCGATCATCGCGATCCGTCCGGGGGGATCATCGCAACGTTCGCTCCCCTCACCGTGCGACCCTCACGTCCTCGGGACGTGGCGGCGCCGGGCATCAGCCGCCCGATCGGGCAAGCACGCGGCGGACGGTCTGCACGAGCTCGTCAGGCTCGACCGGTTTGGTGACGTACGCCTCCACGGTCGAAGCGTAGCCTCGCACGAGAGCGTCGTTGCGATCGGTCCCGGACAGCACGACGACGGGCGTCGAAGCGACACCATCGAGCTCGCGCAGGCGCTTGACTACCTCCCACCCGTCGAGGTCGGGAAGTCCGAGGTCGAGCACCACGGCATCGGGACGTGCGGCGACGGCCATCTCCAGCGCGCTTGCGCCGCTTGTGGCCGTCACCACATCGAAACCGGCCGCTCGGAAATTCACCTCGAGCATCATGAGGATGGACTTCTCGTCGTCGACGAGGAGCACCTTCGGAGCCATGGGCCGAGCATACGTGCGGTCTGTTCGGCGAAGCCCGGTTGCTAGACTTCGTTGCCTCGCCCTCGTAGCTCAGGGGATAGAGCGCCGGCCTCCGGAGCCGGGTGCGCAGGTTCGAGTCCTGCCGAGGGCGCCACTCACACGAGGGCGCCGATGAATCGTCGACTCCTGCTGATACGACACGCCAAATCGAGCTGGGAGGACGCGTCGCTCTCCGATCGCGAACGGCCGCTCGCCGGGCGCGGACGCAAGGCCGCGGAACGGATGGGCGCCCACCTTCGGAACGAGGGGCTGCGGCCCGACGTGGTGCTCTGCTCTCCGTCGAGGCGGACGCGGGAGACGCTCGAGCTCCTGGAGTTCCCCGGCGCCGAGGTGACGTACCTCGACGAGCTCTACGGCGCGAGCGCACACGTTCTGCTCGCGGGCGCGCGGGAGGTTCGCGATGACGCCGAGGTCGTCGCCGTCGTCGGCCACAACCCGGGCATCCAGGACCTCTCGATCGAGCTCGCGAGCGACGACGCGGCGGCGGGAGCGGTTCGGCTCCGCCAGAAGTTCCCGACCTGTGCGGTGGCCATCTTCGACGTCGACGGCGCGTGGCACGACGTGGCCACCGGACGCGTTCGGCTCGCGTCGTTCGTCGTGCCGAAGGATCTGCCGTAGATCACGCGCCTCGCCGAACGAGAGCGCCGAACCTCGCGAGACGCCGCTGATATCGTTCGGGCCCAACGTGGATCGTGACGACCTCCGCGCCGCCGTCTCGAACGATATGACGCGCACGATCGACGAGCTGTCGCGGCTCGTCCGCATCCCCTCGATCGCGTTCCCCGACTACGAGACCGCGCCGGTTCGCTCATCGGCCGAGACGACCGCGGAGATCCTCGAGGCCGCCGGCTTCACCGGTGTTCGGGTGATCGAGCTCCCCGACGGGGTGGAGCATCCCGCGGTGTTCGGAGAGGCGAAGGGGCCAGAGGGCGCGCCGACGATCCTGCTGTACGCGCACCACGACGTGCAGCCGGAGGGCCCGGTCGAGGAGTGGACGACGCCGCCGTTCGAACCCTCCGTTCGGGACGGACGGATCTACGGGCGCGGAACGTCCGACGACAAGTGCGGGATCGTCATGCATGCCGCGGCGCTCCGAGCGTGGGCCGGCAAGCCGCCCGTGACCGTGAAGGTGATCGTCGAGGGCGAGGAGGAGGCGAGCACCGCGCATTTGGACTTCGTAATCGGCGCGCACGAGAAGCTCCTCGCCGCCGACGCGGTCGGAGTCGCCGATGGGGGCAACTGGCGTACGGGCGTTCCCGCGATCGGGACGAGCATGCGAGGCGTCGTCGACTGCCGCGTGACGGTTCGCACACTCGATCTCGCCGTGCACAGCGGTTCCTTCGGCGGCGCGGTTCCCGACGCGCTGACTTCGCTCGCGCGGATGCTGGCCACCCTCCACGACGACGACGGGAACGTGGCGATCGAAGGGCTCCGGAGCTGGCCCTGGGAGGGTGTCGAGATGACGGAGGAGGAGCTCCGCGAAGAGGCGCCGGTCCGCCCGGGCGTCCGGCTGATCGGCTCGGGAACGATCGCCGAACGTCTGTGGTCGAAACCGGCCGTGTCGGTCCTCGGGATCGACGCGCCGCGCGTTCGCGAGGCGTCGAACCAGCTCGTACCCGTCGCGACGGCAAAGGTCAGCCTGCGCATCCCGCCCGAGCAGGACGCCGATGAGGCGATGGGGCTGCTGACGAAGCACCTCGAGGAGCACGCTCCCTGGGGCGTCGAGACTCACGTCGACAGGGGCGAGGGCGGCGCCGGGATGCGCGTGGCGAGCGACGGGCCCGCGTTCGCCGGGATGCTGCGCGCGATGGAGGCCGCGTACGGACGCCCCGCCGTGCAGAGCGGAAGCGGCGGGTCGATCCCGCTCGTGCCGGTGCTCTCGCGGACGTTCCCGAAGGCAGAGATCCTCGTGTACGGCGCTTCGGACGAGAAGAGCCAGTACCACTCGATCGACGAAAGCGTCGACCTCGGCGACCTGCAACGCGCGGTCCTGGCCGAGGCATTCCTGTTCGCCGAGCTCGCGAACGGCTGACCCTAGCGCTCCAGCGATTCTGCCGTGGCTGCTACGGTGGACGGCATGAGCGAAGCCGCGGTGCCGCAGCCCCCGGAAGTCGTCGGGCCGCCCAAGCCGGGCGATGAGGGGTCCGAATCGATCACCCAGCCGGCGAAGCTCCTGCGGATCGCGAGCATGGTTCGCGAGCTCCTCGAGGAGACGCGCCAGGCGTCGCTCGACGAGCCCGGCCGCGTTCGACTGCGCCAGATCTACGAGCGCGCGGTGGGCGAGCTCGCCGAGGTGCTCTCCTCCGACCTCCGCGAGGAGCTCGAGACGCTCGCGCCGCCGATGAGCGGCGTGCCCACCGACGCCGAGATCCGCGTGGCGCAGGCGCAGCTCGTCGGATGGCTCGAGGGACTGTTCCACGGGATACAGGCCGCGTTGTTCGCGCAGCAGGCGGCGGCGCGCGCGCAGTTCGAGGAGCTTCGGCGCCGGGGCCTTCCGGCCGGTCAAGCACCCGGCGGCGAGAACGCTCCGGGCCCCGACATGCGCGGCCAGTACCTGTAGTCGGTCATCGACGCACTTCCTCCCACGCCTCGCGCCACGCCGGCGCGCCGGTACACGCCCGTCCGCGCTCATCGCCGCAGTCCACGGTGGGCGTACGCCACAGCTCGAGCGACGCGAGGAACTCGCGGTCCCCGCACCGCCCGAACCGCAGGCTGTCCGCGAGATCCGCGAAGTCGCCGAGCTCTTCACGGATCAACTCGCAGGCGTGCGCGTTGCTTGGAGCCCCGCCGTACCACCGCGCCATCTCGTCCTGAACCTCAGCCGAGAGCGTCCGGCCCATCCACAGCAGCATGCAGTTCGGGTGCTCGGCGTCCGCGGCGACCATCCACGTGTCCGCCCAGCCGGTCGCACCCTCCTGCGGGATGAGCGCCGCGATCGGGCGGTCCTGGATCTGCAGCAGGCTGAGAGCGATCGGCCATCCGGTGCCCACCACCACGTCTCCACTACGGAACGCCTCGATCGTGTCCGTGAAGAACGTCCAGTACAGACCGACGAG
>CALGFI010000123.1 GCA_937881155.1 uncultured bacterium
TCGCAGGCGCTCGGTGCGGTCTCGGAGATCGACCTGACCGCCAAGCTCGTGTGAGGTCCGGGAATCGCGCCGGCGTCGGCGTCCGTACTAACCACGTCAACCGACGCCGGAGGTGGTGCAGACGTGAAGACCCTGCCCCGCATCGTAGTGATCGCCGTTTTCGCGATCGCGCTCGTCGTGCCGTCGGCATCAGCCGAGGAGCCGCTCGGAACGACGGAGACCCACCGGGTCCGGATGGTCGACGGGAACGTCTTCCGGCCGGGGCGCATCACCATCGCGCGCGGCGATCGCGTGCGATGGGTCAACCGCGCCAGTGTGACGCACACGACGACCTCGAACGGCGGGCTGTGGAACGAGACGCTCCAGCCCGGCGAACGGTTCTCGCGCCGGTTCCGTCGTGCCGGCACCTTCGGATACAGGTGCACGATCCACGCCGGTATGACCGGGACCATCGTCGTCCGGTGAGGTGACGCCGACGCTGGTCCTCCGCCATGGGTGACCGGCTCACCGTCCTGTTCATGCCCGAGAGCGCCTACGGGCCCACCAACAACTGCGTTGGCATCGGCAAGGTCCTCGAGCGGCGCGGTCATCACGTCGTCTTCGCCGCCGAGGCGTCGTGGAAGGGCCGGCTCGAGCCCCTCGGGTTCGAGGAGGACCTGGTCGACCTGGCACCTCCCGCCGACGAGGAACAGGACGCCGGCCAATTCTGGACCGACTTCATCACCCAGACCGCGCCGGAGTTCCGCAAGCCGACGATCGAGCAACTCCAGACGTTCATCAAGCCGGTGTGGGAGTCACTGATCGACGGCGCGAAGTACTGCGAGTCCCGGCTCCGTGCGATCATCGATCGCACGGAGCCGGACGTGATCGTCGAGGACAACGTGTGTTGCTTCCCGGCACTCATGACCAGCAGCGCGCCGTGGGTCCGCATCATGAGCTGCAATCCGCTGGAGATGAAGGATCCGGCGCTGCCGCCGACGTTCAGCGGCTATCCCGAGGCGGACCGCTCGGACTGGAACGAGTACCGCGCCCAGTACGAACGCACGCACCGCGGGTTGTGGACGTCGTTCGACGCCTGGGTGAGGGAACAGGGAGCGCCCCCGCTCCCCGACCTGGAGTTCATCCACGAGTCGGCCGCGCTCAACCTGTACCTGTATCCGGAGATCGCCGACTACCGGCGATCTCCGGCCGCTCTCGCAAACGTGGCAACGCGTTGATTCGAGCGTGCGCGAGACCGAGGAACCGTTCGATTTCCCCGAGCCCCTCGCCAGCGGCGACGGCGCCCTCGTGTACCTGTCGCTCGGATCACTCGGTTCGGCCGACGTGGAGCTGATGCGGCGACTCGTCGATGTCTTGTCGAGGACGCCGCATCGCTATCTCGTCTCGATGGGACCGCGCGCGGACGAGATCGAGCTGGCCGACAACATGTGGGGCGCGGCGCGCGTTCCGCAGACCTCGATCATGCCGCTCGTCGACCTGGTCATCACGCACGGGGGGAACAACACGACGACCGAGGCGTTCCACTTCGGGAAACCGATGATCGTCCTGCCCCTCTTCTGGGATCAGTACGACAACGCGCAGCGAGTCGACGAGCTCTCCTACGGAGTGCGCCTGGACACGTACGCGTTCGAGGACCGCGAGTTGCACGAGGCGATCGATCGTCTGCTCGTCGACACCGGATTGCGCGACCGGACGGCCAAGGAGGGCCAGGAGATCCGCCGCCGCGACGGGAAGACGCGGGCGGCCGACCTGATCCAGTCCGTCGCGCGCTAGGTAGTAACGCGCTGACTACGCCGCCCGGTCACGCTCCCGGGTTGGCAGCTCCTCCGTCGACGGCTCGGGCTGGACGACGTCCCGCCGAACGGCGAGGCCCACGGCAACGATGATCCCCACGCCGAGAGCTGCGATGGCAGCGACGCGACCGTTCCAGGCGATCCCCAAGACGTGGTCAAGGGAGAAGCGGCCCGGCGCCAACGCGGCCGCCAGGGACGCGACGATGTAGACGAGAGGAAGCTCGAACCCTCCATCCGTGTTCCACACGCCCTTCGGGGCGTGCACGACCAGGATCGCGCTCACCATGACGCCCACGATCAGCGCCGTGCCGACGGGCGTCAGGAGACCCAGCAGCAGGAGCGTGCCGCCGACGGTCTCGGCGAGCCCGAGGAGGATCGCCACGATCTTGGGTGGGTAGTACCGCAACGAGCCGACGAGCTCGGCCGTCCCCTGGACCCCGTTCCCGCCGAACCAGCCGAACAGCTTTCGTGTCCCGTGCCCGATGAACAGCATCCCCACGACGATCCGGAGCAGCAGCATTCCGACAGACATGGGCTCACCTCCCGGTCGGGATCGGTACCCGGCTGGGAGGAAGGCTATGCCTCAATCTCTGCGACCCTGGGTTGCCTCTCCGACGCAACCCCACGCCCGGGCCGGCCGAGGCCGGTCGCGATCACCAGCACGAGTCCGATAGCGGCGACGACCGCACCAGCCAGGAAGGTTCCGCTCCGGCCGATCGCGGCCGCCACGAAGCCGAGCGTCGCGGGGCCAAGCCCGAAGGCCAGATCCAAGAATGCGCTCGTCGTACCCATGACCGCGCCGCGCTCATCGGCTTCGACGGAGTTCGCCGCCAGCGCGAACAGCGCCGGCGTGAACAGCGCCACGCCCACCCCGAGCACGGCCGCCCCGATCACGAGCCCCACGGGCTCTCGCCAAAGCCCCACGATTGCCAGGCCGATAGACGAAAGGACCAGCGCGATCCGCGACGCGCGCGACGCCCCGAGCCGATCTGGGATCCGTGCGCCGACGCTGCGGATCAAGACGACGATCCCGGAGAACATCCCGAGGACGAGGCCGGCCCCACTCATCCCCAGGTCCAGCGCGTAGAGCGGCACGAACGCCAAGAACCCGGCCATCCCCCAGATCGCCGTGAGCAGCACGAGCCCCGGGAGGAGCCCGGCGGGATGGATCAGACGCAGCCGCCCCGAAGCCCTCTCGTGAGGCGGGGGCACCATCGACGGAAGCCGAGACGCGAGCGCCGCGGCGACGGCGGCGAGGCCGATCGCGACGAGCCAGGCAGCGCGGAAACCGATCCGCGCGATCACGGTCTCCCCGATGAGCGGCCCTACACCGATCCCCAGGTAGAGCGCGAGCGACGCGAAGCTCATCGCCTCCCCCCGGCGCTCCGGCGGGGCGAGATCGAGGTTGGCGCTGACGGCGCCGACGAAGAAGAGCGCCTCGCCGGTTCCGGTCAGAAGACGCATGGCGACCAGAACCGGGACCGACGTGGCGAAGAGGTAGCCGATGACGGACAGTGCGAAGATCGACGCCCCGACGACCATCAAGATGCGGCGGCCACGGCGATCCGCTTGCAGACCGGCCCACGGCCGAAGAAAGAACGCCGTCAGGCTGAAGGCTCCGACCACGAGCCCGACGGCGACGTTGCCGCCGCCGAGCGGCCCCTCGACGTAACGAGGAAGCGCCGGCAGCAGCACGCCGTCGGCGGTGAAGTACGCAAGCTCGGCGGCGGCCACCGTGAGGAACGTGCGCGTCAGCAGCGAGGGCTTGTCGACTCGTTCCGTCGTCGCCATCACGTGCCTTCGGTATGGACGTCGTGGATGGCGCGAACCGTGTCGATCGTGTCGGCGTCTTCGGGCCTCTTGTCGGGTCGATAGCCCTTCACCCGGGCGAACCGAAGAGCTAAGCCGCCCGGATATCGACTGCTCGTCTGGAGGCCGTCGAAGGCGATCTCGACGACGACCTCGGGGCGCACGTAGACGGTGTAGTCGTCACGACCGGTCTCGATCGTCAGGAACCGCTCGGTCTGCCAGGCAAGCATCTCGTCCGTCATCCCCTTGAACGTCTTGCCGAGCATCACGAACCCGCCGGATGTCGGATCACGCGCGCCGAGATGCAAGTTGCTCAGCCACCCACGTCGGCGGCCGTGACCCCACTCTGCGGCGAGCACGACGAGATCGAGCGTGTTGGCGCGTTTCACCTTCAGCCATCCCGCGCCGCGGCGTCCTGCCTCGTACGGCGCGTCGAGCGCCTTGACCATGACGCCCTC
Organism: uncultured bacterium; assembly: GCA_937881155.1. Taxonomy (GTDB): domain Bacteria; phylum Actinomycetota; class UBA4738; order UBA4738; family HRBIN12; genus CALGFI01. Next base: position 4,061 of record CALGFI010000123.1, read on the forward strand.
GTGTCCGTGGGCCAGGGCATCGGCGAGGAAGGGTTCGGCCTGCGTCTCGGTCTCCGCGACGATCCTCGGCACGCGAACGTCAGCCGGCAATCGGGCATCGAGGATCTCGAACCGATCGCGCGCCGGGCGATCGATCAGATCCTCGCCGTCGACGTGTAGGCAGTCGAAGAAGAACGTGGAGAGCGGTGTCGTCGCGCGCTGCCGGTCCACGTCGAGCCTGCTGCCGAACCGGCTCATCGAGACCTGGAACGGATGTGGGCGGTCGTTCGACCGCAGTGCGATGGCCTCGCCGTCGAGGATCGCGGACCGCACGCCGAGGCGTCCGACGGCGTCGACGACCTCCGGCACTCGGTCGGTCGCGTCGGCGAGGTTCCGAGTGAACGCTCGGACCTCGCGGTCCAACACGTGAACCTGGAGACGCGCTCCATCGAGCTTCCATTCGATGGCGGCGGGACGGACGCGCCGCATCGCATCGTCGATGCCGTCGGCGGTTTGAGCGAGCATCAGCTGAACGGGATGCATCACGCTCAGCCGGAAACCCGCGAGCCCGGCCCGTCCCTCCGCGAGCGCGGCCGCGGCCACCGGACCAAGATCTCCCGCGACCATAAGCCCTCTGCGGACGTCGGACACGGGTACGTCGGCCGCCCTGGCGACCGCCTCGACCATCAGGCCTTCGAGGGCGCCTTGCCGCAGCTCGCCGAGCAGCAGACCGACGAGGAAACGCCGCTCCGGTTCGGTCGCGCGCGCGAACAGCTCGGTGACCTCGCGGCGACGCGCCGCCTGACTGCCCTTGCCGGTGGCCCTGGCGATCCGAGCGAAGGCGGCATCGACGTCGAGCAGCTCGAGGGACGGCGTCGCCGCCGGCTCCGGAAGATCGCGGAGTGAAGCCCATCCGACGCCGATCGTTCCGTTCGGCAGGTTCCCCGACAGATAGGCAACCGCGACGGGAACCTCGTCCGGACGAAGCCGCCGCAGGCAATCCGCGATGAGGTCGATCTTCGCCCGGCGTCCCGAGGTCGCGGCGAGCGCCGTCGACGTCCGAGCGATGTCATCGAGAAGCATGGCTCTGCGAGCAGAATCTCAGCCCGCCGCGCGGCGGTGCCGGTCGACCTCGTCGAGGAACTCGAGCACGGTCCGGTTGAAGCGCTCCGGCTCTTCCAGGTGGATCATGTGGGCCACACCGGGAAACTCGACGAGGCGTGCGCCGGTCACCGACGCGGCGAGATGGTGCCCCGCGTCGACCTCCGCCGGCGCGTCGACGGCTCCGACCATCACGAGCGTCGGGACGTCCACCTGATCGAGGCGCTCGATAGCCGGTGGGGCTAGGCGTTGCGGTTTGCCCTCGACCTTTTCCTGCTGGTACGTGGACAAGATCCAATAGTGGACGGTGCGACGGAGATCGGGATCGACGCGCGTGCTCGGTTGCCCCCAGCCATCGACCCACACACGCGTCTCCAGCTCCGCGAGCCGCTCCCACTCCTTCTCGTTCCACAGCCGTTCCATCTCGTCCCAGGGAGGCGGTTCGGTTCCAGCGGGCGGTTCCCACTCGAACCCGCTGATCCCGCCGGCGACGCTGATCAACGCGTCGACGCGTTCGGGATGATCTATCGCCACGTCGAGCGCGATGCCGCCTCCGCGCGACTGACCGATGACGTATGCGGATTCGGCGCCAACATGGTCGAGCACCGCGATGGCATCCTCGTGATTCGCGAACTCGACGTCCTGCGTCTCGGTGCTGCCGAAACCGCGCGTGTCGTATCGGATGACCAGGTAGCGCTTCGCGAACGGAGGGACGTTGCCATCCCACATCCGCAAGCTGCCCAGCCCACCGTGAATCAGCAGCAGCGGATGGCCGGCGCCCTCGACCTCGTAGTAGATCGTTGCGTTGTCGAGCTCGAGCGTTCCCGACTGGGCCACGGGCCCGATCTTAGGCGGAGAGCGACCCGCAGTGACCGCTCCGCGACGGTCGGTGCCCGGGGTGCGACTCGAACCCACACGTCCTTTCGGACCGG